>WJIQ01000203.1 GCA_014730255.1 bacterium
AGTGCGACGGCGGCCGCAACATCCCCGATGGCGAGGTCTACACCGCGCCGGTCCGCGACAGCATGAACGGCGTGATCCAGTACAACACGGCCACCATGCGGGCGGGCGTGAAGTTCGAGAACATCCGGTTCACGGTCGAGAACGGCAAGATCGTCGAGGCCACCTGCGATGGTGACGACGCGAAGCTCAACGAGCTGCTCGACGTCGACGAGGGCGGCCGCTACTTCGGCGAGTTCGCGCTCGGGGTCAACCCCTACATCACGACTCCCATGCTCGACACGCTGTTCGACGAGAAGATCGGCGGCAGCTTCCACCTGACGCCCGGCAACGCGTACGCCCAGGCCGACAACGGCAACAAGTCGGCCCTGCACTGGGACATCGTCACCATCCAGACCCCGGAATGGGGCGGTGGCGAGATCTGGTTCGACGGCGAGCTGGTCCGCAAGGACGGCCTCTTCGTGCGGCCGGAGCTCGAGGCGCTCAACCCCGAGAACCTCAGGTGATCCCCGGTGGGGCGGCGGCCTGTTGATTTTTTCACCGCCGCCCCACTCGGCGTTTGACTTTGACATCCGCGTGAACGATATCCTGCCCCAATACCCCTGAACGGAGGACACCGCCGCATGGCTTCGAACAAGATCGAAAAGCTCCAGAAGGAGAAGGATCGCCTGTACAAGGGCGGCGGCGAGAAGCGCATCGTCAAGCAGCACGAGAAGGGCAAGCTGACCGCGCGGGAGCGGCTCGCCCTGCTGTACGACGGCGACACCTTCCAGGAGATGCACCTGTTCATGAAGCACCGGTGCACCAACTTCGGCCTCGAGGGCAAGGAATTCCCGGGCGAGGGCGTGGTCACCGGTTATGGACTGATCGCCGGCCGCCCGGCCTACGCCGCGAGCCAGGACTTCACCGTCGCCGGCGGCGCCGTGGGCGAGGCCACCGCCCGCAAGATCATCGAGATCCAGGACCAGGCCCTCAAGACCGGCGATCCGTTCATCTTCATCAACGATTCGGGCGGCGCGCGCATCCAGGAGGGCGTCGACAGCCTCGCCGGCTACGGCGGCATCTTCTACCGCAACATCCAGCTCTCGGGCGTGGTGCCGCAGATCTGCATCATCTCCGGACCCTGCGCCGGCGGCGCGGTCTACTCGCCGGCGCTGACCGATTTCGTGATCCAGGTCCAGGGCATCGGTCAGATGTTCATCACCGGCCCCAAGGTGATCGAGCAGGTCACGGGCGAGCGCGTCACCCCCGAGGATCTCGGCGGGGCGGCGAGCCACGCCCGCTACAGCGGCGTGACCCACTTCGTGGCGCAGACCGAGGACGAGGCCTTCGCCATCTGCAAGCGGCTACTGAGCTTCCTGCCCAGCAACAACACCGACGAGCCGCCCTTCATCGAGGAGCTGCACGAGGACACGGTCGGACCGAACCTCGCGCTCAACAGCATCGTGCCGGACAACCCGCGCGCGGCCTACGACATGAAGCAGGTGATCGCCGGCGTGGTCGACCGCGGCGACTTCCTCGAGGTCCAGCGCGACTTCGCGCCCAACCTGATCGTGGGCTTCGGCCGGATCGAGGGCTCGACCGTGGGCGTGATCGCCAACAACCCGACCCACAAGGCGGGCGTGCTGGACATCGACAGCAGCTGCAAGGGCGCCAAGTTCATCCGTTTCTGCAACGCGTTCAACATCCCGCTGCTGACGTTCGTCGACGTGCCGGGCTTCCTGCCCGGGGTGCAGCAGGAGTACGGCGGGATCATCCGCCACGGGGCGAAGATGCTCTTCGCCTACGGCGCGGCCACGGTGCCGAAGATCACCGTGGTGACGCGGAAGGCCTACGGTGGCGCCTATCTGGCGATGTGCGGCAAGAGCATGGGCGCCGACCGGGTCGCCGCCTGGCCCAGCGGCGAGATCGCCGTCATGGGCGCCGAGGGTGCGGTCAACGTGCTGTATCGCAAGGAGATCGAGGAGGCCGAGAATCCGGCCGAGAGGCGCCAGGAGCTGATCCAGGAGTACACCGAGACCTTCGCCAACCCGTACATCGCCGCCGGCCGCGGCATGATCGACGACGTGATCGAGCCGGCCGACACGCGACTCTACGTGGCGCAGTCGCTCGAGGTGCTGAAGGCCAAGCGCGAGACGCGGCCGCAGAAGAAGCACGGACTCATCCCGCTGTAGGGGAGCCGATGGTGGCACGGATGACGATCCTTATCCTCGCGATCGCCTGGGCGGCGGCGGTACCGGCTGAGGAGCCGGCCCCGCCCACGAGTGACGCGGTGCGCGAGACGGTCGAACGGCTCGCCGATACCGGGCGCGATGCCGCACGGGCCTACGCCCCGTTCCGGCGGGGGGCGCCGGCCGAGCGCGAGCGCTGGTCGCAGCTCGGCGAGCTCGACGACACCGTCGGCGAGGTCGCCACGGTCGCGTCGACGCTCCTGCGTCAGGCACGGCACATGGCGGGCCAGCCCGGGTTCGCCCTCGACACGACGCGGCGCGAGTTCCGTCTGCGTCTGTCGCGGGCCGACAGCCTGGTCGAGCGGGCGCGGGCTATCGAGGCCCGCCAGTGGGACGACAGCCTTCCCGACGAGGACGTGGAGGCGCGCGCGGTGGTCCTGCGGCGCGCCCGCGAGGCCAAGCAGACCGCCGATCGGCTCGTCGCCGCTGCCGACGACGTGGCGTACGCCGTGCACGTGACCGAGGGCATCGGGCCCCGGTCGCTGTCGCTGTCGGTGGTCGGCATCCTGGTCGTGTTCGTCGTCCTGACGTTGACCTCGCTCGTGGTCGGCGGGATCCGCAAGCTCGACGACGACTGGAAGCTCCAGGAGGAGGCCAAGGCCGCGGCGGCCCTGGAGAAGGAGCCGTCCATCGACACGACCACGCTGCTGCTCATCTCGGCGGCCTGCGCCACGGTGATCACCGGCCGGTTCCGCGTGCGCCGGGTCCGCCGCCTGCTCTCGCCGCGTCAGAAGCGCACGCCCTGGTCGGCCCAGGGCCGCCTCATCCTGCAGGGTTCGCATACGGTCGGTCGCAAGACCTGATGGGAGAGACGTCATGAAGCTCAAGATCACCGTGCACGGCGTGGCCTACGAGGTCGATGTGGAGGTCCTCGACGCCGAGCACGATTTCCTGCAGCAGAGCCCCTTGCCTCCGCAGGCCCAGCCCGCGGCGGCCGCTCCGATGGCCGCCCCGGCCGCCCCGCCGCGCGGATCGTCCGCGCCCGCACCGACGACCGGCGACGGCAGCGATGTCCTCAGCCCCATCGCCGGTACGGTGCTCGAGATCAAGTGCAAGGCCGGCGACGAGGTCAAGAACGGCCAGGAGCTGATGGTCATCGAGGCCATGAAGATGGAGACCGGCATCTCCGCCCACCGCGACGGCAAGATCAAGGCCGTGCCGGTGGCCGCCGGCGACTCGGTCCGCGAGAACGAACTCCTCGTCGAATTCGAGTAGCCGATGGACGCATTCTGGGACTTTCTCCAGGTCGGCATCGTCGGCAACTTCTCGTGGGGCAACATGGCCATGCTGGCCGTCGGTTGCGTGTTCATCTATCTGGGCGTGGCCAAGGACTACGAGCCGCTGCTGCTCGTGCCCATCGGCTTCGGCATGCTGGTGGGCAACATCCCGCTGTCGCCGGGCATGAACATCGGCATCTACGAGCAGGGCAGCGTCCTGAACATCCTCTACAACGGCGTGACCCAGGGCTGGTATCCGTCGCTCATCTTCCTCGGCATCGGGGCGATGACCGACTTCTCTTGCATGCTCTCCAATCCACGATTGATCCTCCTGGGCGCCGCGGCCCAGTCCGGCATCTTCCTGACCTTCCTCGGATCCCTGGCCCTCGGCTTCCCGATCAAGGAGGCGGCTGCCATCGGCATCATCGGCGGCGCCGACGGTCCGACGGCGATCTTCCTCTCCAGCCAGCTCGCCCCGCACCTGCTGGGGGCCATCGCCGTGGCGGCCTACAGCTACATGGCGCTGGTGCCGGTGATCCAGCCGCCGATCATCAAGCTGCTGACCCGTCGCCGCGAGCGCCTGATCCGCATGAAGCCCTCGCGCCCGGTGAGCAAGCGCGTGCGGATCATGTTCCCGATCATCGCCTTCATCCTCTGCGCGAGCATCGCCCCCGGCGCGATCTCGCTCCTGGGCTTCCTCTTCTTCGGCAACCTTCTCAAGGAGAGCGGCGTGACCGAGCGCCTGGCCAAGACCGCGCGCTCGGCGATGATCGACATCGTCACCATCCTGCTCGGGCTCTGCGTGGGCACGAGCACGGACGCGAGCCGGTTCCTGACGCCCGATTCGGTCATGATCTTCGTGCTGGGCGCGGTCAGCTTCGGGGTGGCGACGGCCTGCGGGGTGGTGTTCGCGAAGATCCTGAACCTCTTCGTCAAGGACAAGATCAACCCGATCATCGGCGCGGCCGGCGTCTCGGCCGTGCCCGATTCGGCGCGGGTCTGTCAGATGGTGGGGGCGAAGGAGGATCCGCAGAACTTCCTGATCATGCACGCCATGGCGCCCAACGTGGCCGGCGTGATCGGCTCGGCGGTGGCCGCGGGCGTGTTCCTGTCGACGTTCGTGCTGAACTAAAGCTAGGCCTCGCCCTCGAGGGTCCGCGCCTGGGGCCGCAGGGCGTGCCGGACCAGGCCCAGCAGCTCGGCCGGCGTGAACGGCTTGGCGAGCGTGCCGGCGAGGTGCAGCGACGCCACGTCGTCGTCACGGATCCCTTCCGGGTGTCCGGACATGATGATCGCCGGCAGGCGGGGGCGGAGCCGCCGGATCTCCCGCACGACCTCGCGGCCATCCAGTCCGGCCAGCAGCTGATCGGTGAGCACCAGGTCGAAGGCGCCCGGGTCGGCCCCGAAGGCCGTCACCGCGCTGGCGCCGTCGGCGAACGCCGTCACCCGGAGCTCGGCCCGCTCGAGGCAGGCGCGCACCGTGTCGGAGACCAGCGGGTCGTCCTCCACCAGCAGGATGTGCGCCGGCCGGTTCAGCCTGGCGGCCGGCAACTCGGGCTCGTCGACCGGCTCGACGGTGGGCGGTTGCTCACCGGGCTGGACCAGACGCAGTTCCGCCGCTCCCTGCTCGCGGTCGCCGCGCCGTACCCCGCGCGCGATGACCGGGAAGTAGAGCTCGAAGCTCGATCCGTGACCCGGCCGGCTCGAGGCCACGGCGACCCCCTCGTTCGCCGCCAGCAGGCGAGCGACCACGGTCAGGCCGAGGCCGGCGCCGGGGTTGGGGCTCTGCGCGGAGAAGTAGGGCTCGAACATGTGCTGGATCGTGTCGACGTCCATCCCGCGCCCGTTGTCCGAGACGGTCAGGCGCACGTAGTGTCCCGGCGTCAGGTCGCGCGGCACGGCCTCGCGCAGCTGGTCGACCACGGCCGGTTCGAGGGCGATCTTGATCGACCCTCGCCGCCGGAACATCGCGTGGTAGGAATTGCTGCAGAGGCTCATGAGCATCTGCTGCAACTGGGGTGGACTGGCCAGCACGGTGCCGCAGGCCGGATCGAGCTCGCTCTCGATGTCGACGGAATCGGGCAGGATGTCCCGCAGGAGCTTGACCGTGGCGCGGACGACCGGCTGCAGCCGCACGGGATGCCGACCGTCGTCGTCCTCGCGATGGAAGCTGTCGACCTCGCGGCTCAGCTCGGCCGCCGTCTCGGCCGCCTGGATGACCTGTCCGAGGTGGCGCCACTGGTCGGAGTCGGGCACGACCAGATCACGGGCCAGGCGCGCCTGACCGAGGACCACTGACAGCAGGTTGTTCAGGTTGTGCATCAGGCTGCCGCTGAGGATGCCGAGCGCCTCCATGCGCTGGGCGCGCGTCACCTGCCGCCGCAGGTGGGCGCCCTCGGCAGCCGAGCCGTCCGACCCCGCGGCGCGGCGGCCCCGGCGTGCGCCGATGACCAAGCCGATCAGCAGACCGGCTCCCGACGCGACGATGATGCTCGTCAGCGAGCTCATGATCCTCTATATCCCGTTGGCGCCGAAGGTCGTCGAGCTGTTCCGGATGCATGGTCGTCCGACGCCGGACTTCGCGGAATCGCAGTGCGGCGTTACCCTGTCGTCTGAAGTTTCACGTGTTTGTTCAATATAAGTGAACAGGAGGTGAGTGGGGATGTCTACCGAGAATCTGTCCGTCGCGCGCGACGGGGCGGTCGCGACGGTCACCATCGACCGGCCGAAACGGCTCAACGCGCTGGATACGGCGACCATCGGCGAGCTCCGGCAGGTCTTCGGCGAGCTCGGGCGCGACGATGGGATCCGGGCCATCGTGCTGACCGGCGCCGGCGAGAAAGCCTTCGTGGCGGGTGCGGACATCGCGGAGCTGGCCGAGTTGTCCGGACCCGGGGCCGAGCGGTACAGCGCTGCGGGGCAGGACCTCATGTGGATGATCGAGAACCTGGGCAAGCCCGTCGTGGCTGCCATCGGCGGCTTCGCCCTCGGGGGCGGACTCGAGCTGGCGCTCGCCTGCACCGTGCGCTGGGCCTCGCCCAACGCCCGGCTGGGGTTGCCCGAGACCGGTCTGGGGCTGGTACCTGGATTCGGCGGGACGCAGCGCCTGCCGCGACTGGTCGGACGTGGCCGGGCCCTGGAGATGATCCTCGGCGGCGAGCCGATCACCGCCGACGAGGCCCTCGGCCACGGGCTGGTCACGCGGGTGATCGAGCGCGAGGACCTGCTACCGGAGGCGCAGAGCCTCGCCGCGAAGCTCGCCGCGCGGCCGGCCGTGGCCTTGCGGACGGCGCTGAAGGCGGTCGGCGAGGGGGCGAACATGACGCCCGATGCGGCGGTCCGGCTCGAGGCGGCGCTCTTCGGCGTGACCTGCGCGAGCGATGATGCGCGCGAGGGATGCCGGGCGTTCCTGGAGAAGCGGGAGGCGACGTTCCGGCACCGTTGAGGATCGATGCCGTTCTCGTTTAGCACGAATCGGGCCCGTCGACCTTGACGGGCCCAATTTTTTTTTCCCCGCGTCAACACCGTTGATTATGTTTGTCGGGCATCGGCCCACCCTGTCCTCAATGCGCGAGGTGATGCTCATGGCAACCGAGCTCAAACCCTACATGGAAGTCGACTTCGAGCTGTGCAAGGGCTGCCAGCTATGCATCGATGTCTGCCCGAAGGGCGTCATCGCGATCAGTGACAAGCTCAACAGCTCGAGCTACCACCCGGCCTACTACACCGGCGACGGCTGCACCGGCTGCGGTCTCTGCTTCTACGCCTGCCCCGAGCCGGGCGCCATCCGGGTCGTCAAACCGTAAACCGAACTGGGGGTTGATTTCATGGCCAGACAGTTCATGAAGGGCAACGACGCGATCATCCTCGGAGCGCTGGCCGCCGGCTGTCGCGCCTACTATGGATATCCGATCACGCCCGCCAGCGAGATCGCCCACGCCGCGGCGCTGCATTTCCCCGCTCTCGAGGGTGTCTTCATCCAGGCCGAGAGCGAGGTGGCGGCCATCAACATGGTCTATGGCACCGCCGGCATGGGCATCCGCACCATGACCGCCTCGTCGTCGCCCGGCTACAGCCTCAAGCAGGAGGGGCTGAGCTACATCGCCGGCGCCGAGCTGCCCGCCGTGGTGGTGAACATCGTGCGCGGCGGTCCCGGTCTGGGCAACATCGCCCCCGAGCAGGCCGACTACTTCCAGATGACCAAGGGTGGCGGTCACGGCAACTATCGCGTGGTCGCGCTCGCACCCAACAGCGCCCAGGAGATGTGCGACCTGACGATGCTCGCCTTCGACCTGGCGGACAAGTACCGCAACCCCGCCACCATCATGGCCGATGGCATCACCGGCCAGATGATGGAGGTGGTCGACATCCCCGAGCCGCACCCCGTGCCGTACGATCACAGCGACTGGTGCGTGCGAGGCGACGCGGCCACGCGGCAGAATCTCGTCAGCTCGATCTATCTCGAGCCCGAGGAGCTGGAGCAGCACAACCTCAAGCTGCACGCCAAGTACCAGAAGATCACCCAGGACGAGGTCCGCTTCGAGGAGTATCGCACCGACGACGCCGAGCTCCTGATCGTCGCCTACGGCGTGGTCAGCCGCATCGTCTACTCGACGATCGACCAGGCGCGCGCCGAGGGGCTGAAGGTCGGGCTGCTGCGTCCGATCACCATCTGGCCGTTCCCGTCCGAGGCGATCCGCCGGCACAGCGAGAAGGTCAAGGGCATCCTGGCCGTCGAGCTCTCGACCGGTCAGATGATCGAGGACGTGCGGCTGGCCGTCGAGGGCCGCTGCCCGGTGCACTTCTACGGCCGCTGCGGCGGCATGGTGCCCGGAGGCAAGGAGATCCTCGAGCAATACCGCACGATCATGGCCGGAGGTGCGCACTGATGTCGAAGGTCTTTGAACAGCCACACAGCCTGTACAGCGAGTTCGAGCGCAAGACCGCTGGCAGCAAGAAGACGACGCATTATTGCCCCGGCTGCGGCCACGGCAACGTGCACAAGATGATCGCCGAGGCGCTCGACGACCTGGAGATCGCCGAACGGTCGGTGTTCGTCAGCCCGGTCGGGTGCTCGGTGTTCGGCTACTACTACTTCAACAGCGGCAACTTCCAGTCGGCCCACGGCCGTGCCGCCGCCGTCGCCACCGGCGTCAAGCGCGCCAACCCCGACTCCGTCGTGATCAGCTACCAGGGCGACGGCGATCTGGCGGCCATCGGCACCGCCGAGACGATCCACGCCGCCAACCGTGGCGAGAACATCACGGTGATCTTCATCAACAACGCGATCTACGGGATGACCGGCGGTCAGATGGCTCCGACCACCATGATCGGCCAGCGCTCGACCACGACCCCGCGTGGCCGCAGCGAGGTCGATCACGGCAACCCGGTGCGCGTCTGCGAGATGCTCGCCACGCTGCCCGCGCCGACCTACATCGAGCGCGTCGGTCTGGGCAACAGCAAGCAGATCATGAAGGCCCGCAAGGCCATCCGCAAGGCGCTGAAGATCCAGAAGGAGGGCCGGGGCTACAGCTTCGTCGAGATCCTCGCGCCCTGCCCCACCGGCTGGAAGATGGATCCGCCCCAGGCGCGCGATCATCTGCTCGACACCATGGAGGAGATCTTCCCGCTCGGCGTCTACAAGGACATCTCCGACGAGCGCGAGGAGCACAGCTGGGACCGTCTCTCCAGCCCCTTCGAGGTCGAGAAGCGCCACGAGTACCTGCAGGCCATGAAGACGCCGCTGGACCTCGAGCCCATCGAGCTGCCGACCGACCTGAACTGCAAGTTCGCCGGCTTCGGTGGCCAGGGCATCCTCACGCTGGGGCTGTTCCTGGCGCAGGTGGGCATGAAGGCCGGCCACCAGGTGAGCTGGTTCCCGGCCTACGGTCCGGAGATGCGCGGCGGGACGGCCAACTGCTCGGTCAACGTCTCCAGGGAGCGCATCGGCGCCCCGACGGTCGAGCATCCCAACGTGCTGGTGGCCATGAACCAGCCCTCGCTGGAGATGTTCGAGAAGGACATCGTCGACGGTGGCTGGATCTTCGTCGATTCGGGCATCTGCACCGGCGAGCCCGATCGCGAGCGCCTGAAGGTGACCATGATCCCGGCGGCGGAGATCGCCGACAAGGTCGGCACCCCCAAGGTGGCCAACGTGGTGATGCTCGGAGCGCTCTGTGCGGCCACGGAGATGTTCCCGGCCGACTACGTCAAGGACACCCTGAAGGTGATCGTCAAGCGCCAGGAGCTGGTCGACATGAACCTCAAGGCGTTCGACGCCGGCTGGGAGTTCGTGCGCAAGGACGGCTAGCTAACCGACGGTCCGAATCGAGACGCCCCGCTTCCATCGTGGAGGCGGGGCGTCATGCTGAAGTCGATCCTTATTCTCATTGTCGATAATGATTATCATTTTATTCTTGCTCGACCAGCGTTAATCAATTAACGTACTCCGGGAGACGGTGACGCCGCGAGATCGGGATCCGTTCGATCTCCGGCCCGACCGGGATGACGAGAGGCCGCGCCATCGCGACCACGGATTCACCTCGCCGCCGCGGGCTGCTCTTCGACCTGACCCGCTGCATCGGCTGCCGGTCCTGCATGCACGGATGCCGGCACGCCAACGACCTGCCCATCCCGGCACCCGATGCGACGCCTCCCGAAGAACTCGATGGCGACAACTTCACCGCCGTCCTGCCGCACGAGGACGACGACGCGGGCACCGTCTACTTCCGCCGACTCTGCATGCACTGCGCCGACCCGGCCTGCGTGTCGGCCTGTCCGGTCCATGCGCTCGCCAAGCGCGACGACGGGGCGGTGGTCTACGACCGTGATCTGTGCATCGGCTGCCGGTACTGCTTCGTCGCCTGTCCGTTCCACGTCCCGACCTACACGTGGACGCGCACGGCGCCGGTGGTGCGCAAGTGCTTCCTCTGCGCGCATCGCCTGGACGCCGGGCAGATCCCCGGCTGCGCGGCGGCCTGCCCGACCGGCGCGACGGTCTTCGGGCCGCGCGACGTGCTGCTGCATCTCGCGCGCGAGCAGATCGCCGCCCATCCCGACCGGTATGTCGACCACATCCTCGGCGAGCACGAGGCCGGCGGGACCGACGTGCTGATGATCGCCTCGATCCCGTTCGCCGACCTCGGCATCTGGACCGACGTGATCGAGCGGCCGCTGCCGGAACTCACCTGGATGGTGCAGGAGAAGATCCCGTACGTGATCGGCACGGGCGGCCTGCTGCTCGGCGGGCTGTACTGGGTGATCAATCGGCGCATGCGGCTCGGGCGCGAGGGAGGAGAGGAGTCATGATCAGGCGCCGGATCACCGTCACGCGGGTCATCCTCGCCATCATCCTCCTGGGCGGCCTCGTGATCACCGTGCGCCGCTTCGCCCTCGGACTGGGCGCGGTCACCAACCTCTCGGATTCCACGCCCTGGGGCCTGTGGGTCGGGTTCGACGTGATCAGTGGCGTGGCGCTGGCCTCGGGCGGATTCACGATGGCGTTCCTGGCGCACATCTCCGGCGATCATCAGCTGCGACCGCTGGCCCGGCCGGCGATCCTCACCGCGCTGATCGGTTACCTGCTGGTGGTCATGAGCCTGATCTACGACCTCGGTCTGCCCTGGCACATGCTCAACGTCGTGCTCAATCCGAACATCCATTCCGTGATGTTCGAGGTCGCCTGGTGCGTGATGCTCTACACGATGGTGCTCTTCCTGGAGTTCCTGCCGTCGGTGTTCGAGCGCTTCCGCGCCGAGCGCTGGCGACGCTGGCTGCATGCGGCGGCCGTCCCGCTCTACGTCCTGGGCATCGTGCTCTCCACGCTGCACCAGTCGTCCCTGGGCAGCCTCTATCTCATCGCCCCCGGCAAGCTCCACCCGCTGTGGTACACCGAGATGCTGCCGTTGATGTTCTTCCTCTCGGCGCTCGTGATCGGCATGGCGATGGTCATGGTCGAGGCCTCGCTCAGCGCGCGGTTCCTGCAGCACAGGCTGCCCATGGACGCGCTGGCTCGCCTGGGGCAGTACCTGCTCTTCGTCGTCCTGCTGTACGTGGCGTTCCGGGTGCAGGACCTGACCTACCGCGGCGTCTGGGACCGCGTCCTCGACGGCAGCTACGAGTCCACGTTCTTCGTCGTCGAGAACCTGCTCTTCCTGATCGCCTTGCCCATCCTGCTGCATCCGGGCTGGCGGCGGCGTCCGGCCACCCTCATCAGCGCCGGCTACCTGCTGGTGATCGCCGTGGTGATGCATCGCCTCGACGTGACCTTCGTGGGAATGCGCCGCGCGACCGGCGCGGCGTACGTCCCGACCCTCGAGGAGTTCTGGATCAGCCTGTTCCTCGTGACCTGCGGCGCGCTCGTCTTCGGGCTGGCCGCGCGCACCCTGCCGGTCTTCGAGAGGGGGGACGGACATGCGCACGACGACGCTCACGCTGATGCTGGCGGTGCTGGTCGGCACCGCCTCGCCTAGCGACGGTCAGGACTCGGCCCTGGCGACCATCGAGTACGCCACCTGGTTCGCCGACAGCACGCGCGTGGTGTTCGACCACGAGCTGCACGCCGAGATGCTGGAGATCTCGTGCGCCGAATGCCACCACGCGGAGAACTGCCGCAGCTGCCACGCCGGAGAGCCGGTCACCGCCCTGGCCACGAGCCGGCAGGTGGCCCTCCACGGGGCGTGCTTCCGCTGCCACGATCAGGGCGCCTCGCTGGACGACTGCGGCCTCTGCCACGAACCGCTGACCGCGGACGCCGATTTCGGCGGCGTGGAGAACTCGTCTCCGGTGGCCGGGGCCGATGGCCGGCGCATGCTGGACGAGCTGGCCGAGCTCGAGGCCGCCGGCGAGCTGGCGATCGTCGGCGAGACCGTGCCGTTCGAGCGCGAGTCGCCCGCGCCACCCGAGGACCACATCTTCCTCACGCAGCGTGCCGAGGGGGTCTCGCTGGTCTACTTCCCCCACGAGGTCCATGCCGAGGACTACGGCCTGGACTGCGCCGCCTGCCACCACATGGAGGGATGCGGCCACTGCCACGGCCAGACGCTGCGTCCGATCGACGTCGTCGAGCTCGAGGCCGCGCTCATGGACAACTGCATCGCCTGCCACGACGACCTGGACATCCCGACGTCCTGCGACGCCTGCCACCAGGATCCGCACGATCTCGGGCGGTGAGCGGCGGGCCGGCAGGGCCCGCCGTCGTCGCCTACTCGCCGGCCGCGGCCTTCCGCGCGTCGATCCGCCTGGTCACCTGTCCGAAGACGATCAGCGCGATCGCCGCCACGAGCGCCACGCCCACGAAGGTGAACCAGAGGTAGTGCGCGTGGGCGTACGCCTCAGGCATGGGTCCGTTGCCCGCCAGGGCCTCGAGCCGCTGTGCCTGCTCGGCGGGTGAGAGGGTCTTGGGGTCGGGGCAGAACTTCTCCAGCAGCAGACCCGACATCACGAAGCCCACGATCGCCGAGATGAAGCTGTGCAGGTGGGAGAAGCCGAGGTACAGCCCCTCCTCGCCGTCGGGCGCCTGCACGGAGAAGTACTCCAGATACCGGGGGGAGATGAAGCTCTCGGCCAGTCCCTGGAAGGCGATGCCCACCACCATCATGAACGCCACCGGGTGCATGCCGAGGATCTCACCCCCGAGCATGTTGCCCGAGGCCATGCTCAGCGCCGAGATCGGCATGATGAACATGCCGACGGTCATGCTCGTCAGCGCCGTGCGTCGGGCCATCAGCTGGGTGACGAGGCTGACCGTGAGCACCACCACGGCCGGGTTGACGTTGGCGTACCAGGACGGCGATGCCCCCTCGCCGACCATGCGCAGGATGTACTTGGGCATCGAGGCGTACAGCTGATGCTGCACCATCCAGAAACCGGTGATGATGATGATCAGCGTGATCAGCCGTCCCCGGGTGATCACCGCGACCAGCGCGCGCCAGATCTCGCTGAATTGCTTGCCCTCGCCTGCACTCCGGGCGCTCCGGTAAAAGAAGAGCACCAGGACGAAGGCCAGCAGGGTCATGCCGGCGGCGAACAGGTTGAGCACGATCAGTCCCTCGTTGCCCATGCTCACGCGGAGCGGCTTGACGAGGGTCTTGCCCGAGAAGGCCCCCACATTGACCATCGCGTAGAAGATCGAGTAGCCCCGGGCCCGGTTGACCGCGGTGGTCTCGCGCGCCACGGTGCCGGTGATCACCGACTTGATGAACGACCCGCCGACCATGATCACCAGCATCACCGGGATGAAGATCCACTTCTGCCAGCCGTCCTCCAGGCCGGTGAAGACCACCTCGCGGCCATACTCCACCAGGCCGGAGGCCGCGAGCAGCGTCGGCAGCACCCACATGCTGGCGTAGCCGATGGTCAGCAGGCCGAACGCCAGCAGCAGGGCGGCCCGGTAGCCGATGCGATCGGCGTAGGCGCCGGCGAACGTGGGCAGGAAGTAGAGGCCGGCGGTGAACACGCCGCTGATCGTGGCGGCCTCGATGTCGGTGAATCCCAGGATCCGGCTCAGGTACAGGGTGATCGCGACGAAGACGCCGTACCAGGCGGCGCGCTCGAGCAGCTCGACGACGTTCGCGGTCCAGAACGCCCGGGGGAAGCGCCAGCCCGGGTTCTGCGAGGCGGTGGAGTCGCTCATCGACGGTTCCTTTGGTGGGAGTTGGGGTTGCACGACCCCCGCAATGTAAGCCATGGCCCCCGGCCGATCCAACCGGTCTTGACACGGGCGACCGCCGCGGACACTCTGTCCGCACCCGGGAGGCGATCATGACCGATCCGCAGCCGGCCGACGAGTCCAGCGCCCTCGAGCCGCTGGTCCTGGTGGTCGACGACGAGCCCGAACTCTGCCGTGCGCTCGGCAAGCTGCTGACGCGCAACGGCTTCCGTGTGGCCACCGCCGGCGACGGCGAGGAGGCCCTGAAGGTGCTGCGCCAGGAGCAGGTGCATCTGGTGCTCACCGACCTGATCATGCCCAGGATGGGGGGCCTCGACCTCCTGAAGGCCGGCAAGGTGATCTCGCCGGAGACCGAGTTCGTGATCATCTCGGGCCACGGCACCATCGAGACCGCCGTCGATGCCATGAAGCTCGGCGCCTACGATTTCGTCGAGAAGCCCTTCACCACGGCGATCACCCTGAAGACCGTCCGGCAGGCCCTCGAGCGCCAGCGCCTGCAGGCCGAGAACCTGGAGCTGCGCCGGCGCCTCGAGGAGATCGAGGGCACGCACGACATCATCGGCCGCAGCGACGTCATGCGGCAGGCGATGGAGACCGCCCGGCAGGTGGCCACGAGCACGGCCACGGTCCTGTTGACCGGCGAGAGCGGCACGGGCAAGGAGGTCTTCGCCGACGCCATCCACGGCTGGAGCGAGCGCCGCGACAAGGCCATGGTCAAGGTCAGCTGCGCGGCCCTGCCCGAGACCCTCCTGGAGGCCGAGCTGTTCGGCTACGAGCCGGGGGCGTTCACCGGCGCGGTGGGGCAGCGCGTCGGACGCTTCGAATCGGCGCACGGCGGCACGCTGTTCCTGGACGAGGTCGGCGAGATGAGCCTCACCACCCAGGTCAAGCTGCTGCGCGTGCTGCAGGAGGGGGTCTTCGAGCGCCTGGGCAGCAACCAGGAGCAGACCGTCGACGTGCGGCTGCTCGCGGCGACCAACGCCGACCTGGCGCAGAGGGTCGAGCGCGGCGATTTCCGCGAGGACCTCTTCTACCGCCTGAACGTCATCAACGTCGAGCTGCCGCCGCTGCGGGCCCGCGGCGAGGACGTGATCCTGCTCGCCAACTTCTTCCTGCAGCTCTACGCGCAGAAGAACGACAAGGAGCTCGGCGGTTTCACGCGCCAGGCGGTCGAGGCGCTGAGCCGGCATTCCTGGCCGGGCAACGTGCGCGAGCTCGAGAACTGCATCGAGCGCTGCGTGGTCCTCAGCAAGGGACCGTTCGTCGACGTGGACGTCCTGCCGCCGACGGTCCTGGCCGGCAAGTCGCGGTTCGAGCAGGTCACCATCCCGGTGGGCACTCCGCTCCGTCAGGCGGAGATGCAGCTCATCGAGGCCACGCTGCGCAGCACCGGCGGCGACAAGGACACCGCCGCACGCATCCTGGGCATCACCGCGCGCACCATCTACCGCAAGCTGCAGTGAGCGCCCGGGCCCGCTTGACCGCCTCTGGCGCCCGGGCTACCTTGGCTAGTCGCCTTTCCCGCGAGAGTGGCGGAACTGGTAGACGCGCAAGGTTTAGGTCCTTGTGGGGCAACCCGTGGGGGTTCGAGTCCCCCCTCTCGCACCAGACGCGAAACCACCGAGGTCCACATGAGCACGCCCTTCCAGATCACCGTCGAGTCGCCGGAGCCCTGCCAGCGCGTGATCAAGGTCCAGGTCCCGCGCGAGGAGTTCGACCAGCAGTACCAGAAGCGCCTGACCGCCGCCGTGCGCGAGCACCAGCGACCGGGATTCCGCAAGGGCAAGACGCCGCGGGGGATCGTCGAGAACGAGGTCGGCAGCCGCCTGCGGGTCGAGACCGTCGAGGCCCTGGTGCCGCAGGCGTTCCGCGCGGCCATCGTCGAGAACGAGCTCTACCCCATCGGTGAACCGCAGGTGGAGAACCTGCAGTTCGAGGAGGGCGAGGATCTCGGCTTCGACCTGAAGATCGAGGTGCGGCCGGAGGTGGAGGCCCGCGACTACGAGGGCCTGCCGCTGGTCGAGCGCCAGGTCGAGGTGACCGACGCCGAGGTCGACGAGGTGGTCGAGCGCATGCGCGAGAGCAAGGCGGTCCACGACGAGGTCGACCGCCCGTCGCAGGCGTCCGACCAGGTCGTGCTCGACCTCGTGCCGCTCGGCGAGGACGGCGAGCCCCAGGAGGAGCGGCGGATGTCCAGCCAGCCGCTGGAGGTGGGTGCGGAGAACAACCTGCCCGAGTTCAACGAGGCGCTCGCCGGCGTCACGGCGGGCCAGGATCTCGACATCCGGGTCGACTACCCGGACGACTTCCCCAACGAGGCGCTGCGTGGCCAGGCGATGACCTTCCGTTGCCACGTGGACGAGGTCCGCGAGAAGCGGTTGCCCGAGGTGGACGACGCCTTCGCCAGCCAGCTCGAGGAGGGACAGACGCTGCTCGAACTGCGGGGCAAGATCCGCCAGAGCCTGACCGACGATGCGCAGAAGCGCAGCCGTCAGGACCTGGACGGGCAGGTGCTCGACCGGCTGATCGAGCGCAACGAGGTGGCGGTGCCGCCGAGCATGGTCGAGGCCTGGCTCGAGTCGGGCGTGGAGGACATGCGCCGCCGGCAGGCCCAGATGGGGCGCGAGCTGACGGTCGCCGAGTTGACGGAATACCGCGAGGCGGCGCGCCCGGTGGCCGAACGCCAGATCAAGGGGATGTTCCTGTTCGAGGCGGTCCGGGCCCAGGAGGGCATCGAGGTGACCGACGAGGACGTCGAGGAGCGGGTCGAGGAGATCGCGGCCGAGAACGGCTTCGATCTTGCTAAGTACCGGGAATACGTGGCGCAGGGCGAGGAGAAGGACCGGATCCGGCACGAACTGCTCGATCGCCGCACCTACGATTTCCTGCTCTCGCGCGCGAACGTCGAACCGGCCGCGGCCGAAGAGGAGGGCTGACGCCCGGGCCGCTTGGCGGTATCATGGCTGGGAACGGATGCGACTGGTCGAGGTTACAGCACGTAAGGAGTGACCATGCTGGTACCGATGGTGGTGGAGCAGACAGGACATGGCGAGCGCGGTTATGACATCTACTCGCGCTTGTTGAAGGATCGTATCATCTTCCTGGGCCTGCCGATCGATGACAACATCGCCAACCTGGTGATCGCCCAGCTGCTGTATCTGCAGGCGGAGGACCCCGAGCGGGACATCTACCTGTACGTCAACAGCCCGGGAGGGTCGGTCTCGGCCGGGCTTGCCATCTACGATACCATCCAATACATTACGAACGACGTGGTCACCATCTGCATGGGCCAGGCTTCCAGCATGGGGGCGGTCCTGCTCGCTGCCGGGGCGGCCGGCAAGCGCTCGGCGCTCAAGAATTCCCGGGTGATGATCCATCAGCCCCTCGGCGGCAGTCAGGGGCAGGCCGCGATGATCGAGATC
>WJIQ01000204.1 GCA_014730255.1 bacterium
AGCCCCGAGCCCGAGGCGCTGGTCGAGGCCCTGCGGCCGGAGCTGCTCAAGTTCTTCCCGCCGGCCTTGCTGGGCCGGATGATCACCGTGCCCTACTACCCGCTGCACGGCGAGGCGCTGCAGAAGATCGTCGGCCTGCAGGTCCGGCGCATCGCCCGGCGCATGCTCGCCAACCACGGCGTGGAGATGATCTACGACGACGACCTGCTCGCGGCCATCGCCGGCCGCTGCGCCGATCCGGACAGCGGTGCGCGGGTGGTCGACCACATCCTGACCCGGTCGCTGCTGCCGGAGATCTCCGCCGAGTTCCTCTCGCGCATGGCGACCGGAGAGGAATTCCGGCGCGTGACCGTGACCCTGGGCGAGGACGGATTCGCCTACGAGATCGCTTGAACTCGCGGCGTCGTTTGACGTTGCACCGATATCTGATCTAGACTGAGTCGGACAACTTTCTCAACCCTGGAGGGCTTGGACATGTGCGATCGGAGTCGTCGGAGCCATCACGGATCCGGGTCGTGGCCCGTGATCCTTCTCGCCACGATGCTGCTGGCGGCCACGGCCATGGCCGGGCCGGGGGCGATCCTCGAGCGTCCCGCCGACGCCGATGCGCCCGAGCCGGCGACCATGGCGATCGACAAGTCGTTCACCGGCACGGTGGAGGTCGTCACCGGCCACGGGGGCGAGGTCTGGGCCAACATCGACGGCTTCTGGCAGAGCCTCGAGTACCCGTCGACCGAGGACCTGTACGACATCGCCGGCGAGACCCTGGAGGACCTCTGGGTGTGCGGGGCCGGCGGGGTCCGGCACTACGACGGCACCGAATGGGGCGACCTCGAGGACCTCGGCGACGACATCAACGGCATCCTCGTGCGTGACGACGGCGTGGTCGCCGTCGGCGACAACGGCCGGGCGATGCGATTCGAAGACGGCGACTGGGTGAACCTCGCCAGCGGCGTGGCCCAGGATCTGAACGGGATCTGGGGCACGTCGGCCGACGACTTCTGGGTCTGCGGCGAGGGCGGCGTGATCCGGCGCTACGTGGCCGGCGACTGGTCGCCCATCGCCTCGGGCACGAGCACCGGCTTCAACGACGTCTGGGGCATGACCGGCGTCGGTCCCTATTTCGTCGGCGACACGGGCTTCATCGTGCAGTGGGAGAACGGCTCGATCGTGCCCATGGGCTCGGGCGTGTCCGACGACCTGGTGGCCATCGACGGCACCTCCGCGCGCAACGTCTGGGCCGTGGGCGACGAATGGAAGGCGGTCCGCTTCAACGGCTTCGACTGGCAGGACCAGTCGGCCCCTGGCTCGTTCAACTTCAACGACGTCAGCGCGCTGCCGTCGGGAACGTCCATCGTCGTCGACGCCAACGGCAACCTGCCCACGTTCGACGGCTCGTCCTGGCAGACCCGCGACATCGGCCCGGACATCTTCCTGACCGGCATCGTCAGCGTGCCGCCGCCGCCGGGCAGCCGCTGGTGGGATGGCTTCGGCCGGCCCGAGCGCGGCGGCCTCGGGCTGCAGTTCAGCTCCGGACCGGGCCAGGGCAGCAACGTCGAGGTGATCGACGGTCAGCTCGTCGTGCTCGGGGATTTCGACCGCGGCGGCGACAACACGAACCTGTCCAACATCGCCACCTTCGACGGCGAGGCGTGGACCGAGCTCGCCCCCGTCCAGGAATTCAATCTCGGCGAGCTGCTCACCGGCTATGACGGGAACATCACGTTCTTCGGCGTCGTCGACGACACGCTGGGCGTGTACACGTGGGACGACGCGGCCTGGGAGCGCCTCGGCGAGCCCTTCGATTCGGGCTGGTTCCCCATCAACCTGCGGTCGGTCACCACCAGCGGCATCGAGCGCCTCCTGCTCGTGGGCCAGATCGAGAATCCCGACAGCCCGGGCGAGAGCCTCGTCTACGAGTGGGCCGACAACCTCGAGGAGTGGATCACAGTCGGCGACGGCGTACCCTACGCGCCGAGCACCTACATCTACTCGATCGTCGCCTTCGAGGATGACCTCTACCTCTGCGGCGAGTTCGAGATCGACGGCACCAGCCACGGGCAGGTCTATCGCCTCACCGGCGGCAACCCCCTCGGGACCTGGGAGGTCGTCTTCGACACCACCGACTTCGCGCCGCTGTCGCTCCTGGTGCACCAGGGCGACCTGTACATGGGGGGCGGCCTGGCCACCAACGTCGACGTGCTCCGGCGCTACGACCCGGACACCGGCGACTGGGACCCGATGGGCGTGATCGGCTCCAGCGGCTTCATCTTCGACCTGGCCAGCTGGGGCGACCGCATCGTGATGGTCGGCAGTTACAGCTCGCTCAGCGACGTCCCGTCGGCCAACGCGAGCTACTGGGAGGACGGCGAGGTCTTCCCCATGGGCCGCGGGACGAACTCGCGCGCCAACACCGCCATCGCCTTCGAGGGCGACCTCTACACCGTCGGCATGTTCAGCGAGGCCAGCGGCGTCGAGTCCTGGGGCATCGCCCGCTGGGGCGGCGAGACGACGGCCACCGGGCCGCCCATCGTCCAGGTCAACGTGCCGGATGCCGCGGAGGAGGGCGTGCTGGTGCCGGTGACCTGCAACGTGACCTCCTACCAGTCGGTCCAGGAGGTGACGCTCACCTACCGCGACCTGGATTCGTCCAGCTTCCGGCACACCGAGATGCAGCCCAGCGGCAAGGCCGACGGCTCGTACGAGGCCGTGATTCCCGGCGCCTCGGTCTCCGAGTACGGCGTGCAGTTCTTCGTCACCGTCCAGACCGATCAGTACACGGTCACCCATCCGCCGGACCCGGCCGAGGAGGCGGCGTTCGTCGGCATCGAGATCAACAACGCCGTCTGGAACGCGCCGCTGCCCGAGCGGTACGAGCTGATGGGCGTGCCGTTCGCCGCCGCCGGCTCGATGGCGCAGATCTTCGAGGACGATCTGGGCGGCTACGATGCGTCGCTCTGGCGCATGGAATGGTACGATCCGGGGGCCGGCGGCTACGTGCGCTACGACCAGGCCGGCTTCCCGCCGGCCGAGCCCGGGACCGGCTACTGGCTGATTCAGCGTGACCCCGTGCCCATCGACATCAGCGGGGCGACCACCAGCACGGCCGGCGGCCTGGACATCACCCTCGAGCCGGGCTGGAACATGATCGCCGCGCCGTACCTCTTCACCGTCCCCTGGAGCGACGTGACGCTACCGTTCGGCGTCGAGGAGGACCTGATCGGCCGGACCAACGACATGTACACCGTCGAGACCGAGCTGGTGCCGTGGCGGGGCTACTTCGTGCGGCACAACGGAGCCGCGCCAGTGGTGATCAACATCCCCGCCGCGCCTTCGGACAAGGCCGCGGCGCCGGCCGAGGAGCCGCGCGATCCGGAGGGGGTCGCGTGGTCCGTCGGCATCGACGTGCGCCAGGGCGATCGCACCGACCTGCCCAAGGTGATCGGGGCGGTCGAGGCCGACGTCGCCGGCCCGGGCGACCTGCATCAGCCGCCCGCGCTGGACCACGACCTGGCGGTCTGGATCGAGCGGGAGATCGACGAACGGCCGCACCGCCTGCGGCGCGACCTGCGCCCGGTCGACGGCGGCGAGATCTGGGACCTGGTCATCCGCCCGGCCTCCGGCCAGGACGAGCGCGTCGAGCTCGCGTTCGACGGCCTGGAGACCGTCCCGGCCGAGCTCGCCGTGGCGCTGGTCACTCCCGGCGAGACGGTCGACCTGCGCGCGAAGGCCGGCGAGTGGTCGGCTCCGGGCTCGGGCGAGACCCGCGTGCGCCTGGTCGTGGGCGACCCCGAGCTGGTCGAGGAGGCGGCCGAGACGCTGCCGCAGCCGTTCGCGCTGCTGCCCAACTATCCGAACCCGTTCAACCCGGCCACGCGCCTGGTGTTCACCACGCCGCGGTCGGGCGTGGTCACGGTCGAGCTGTACGACGTCGCCGGACGCCGCGTGCGCACGCTGGTCGACGAGGTCCGTCCCGCCGGTCGCCACGAGGTCCTGTGGAACGGCGCCGACGACGCCGGCCGGGCCCTCTCCTCGGGCGTGTACTTCGCCCGCATGCGGGCCGACGGATTCGAGCAGACGCGCAAGATGACGCTCGTGCGCTGATCACCGCGGGAGGGCGGCCCGCCGGCGTGAGCTGGCGGGCCGCCGGGAGCATCGATGTTCTTCAAGAAACGAACCAAGGATGTCCGCAAGTGTCCGCGGGGTCACATCATGGACCCCGACTGGGACACGTGCCCCTATTGCAACGCGCAGGACGATGACGACGGGGCGTTCCTGGACGAGAGCCGGGCCGGCCCGGCGGCGCCGCCTCCGTCAACGCCGTCGCCGCCGCCTCCGCCGTCCGCGTCGCCGCC
>WJIQ01000030.1 GCA_014730255.1 bacterium
GGGCGCGAAACTCCGCAGCAGGAGGGCGGCCCATCCAGGGCCGCCCTCCGCGAGGACCTTCGCGCCCAGCGCCCCCCGATCCGCCTACTCGAGGAGAAGCGCCCGAGCAGTCTCCGTCCGACCCCCTGCCGTCAACCGGAAGATGTACGTCCCACTGGGCGCCGATTCGCCGCGAGCGGTCCGCCCGTCCCAGGTCACATGGTGCCACCCGACGTTGGCGACGTGATCGCGCACGGTGGCCACGCGCTGGCCGGCCACGTTGAACACGTCCAGGGCGACCGGACCCGGCTCGGCGGCGTAGTACCGGGCCTCGGTCCGCGGGTTGAACGGATTGGGGAACAGGCCGAGACCGAGGTCGGCCACGGGCACGCCGTCGCCGATGGCCGTGATGTCGGTCAGCGCGACGTCCAGGACGAGGCCGTAGCGCTGCACGTCGGGCGTGCCGCCGGTGCGGAAGACGAGGACCCAGTAGTCGCCGGCCGCCGGCAGCACGAAATCCGTGAGCACCTCGTCCTGCCCCTCGCCGGTGGCGTCCACCTCGATGAGGATGTCCGAGCCGCCGTCGCCGCCGAGGATACGGAAGCCGAGGTCCATGACCTCGTCGGTCTGCACCATCACGCCCTCGAGGTCGTAGTAGCTGCCGACCGGGTCGATGGTGACGTCGAGCTCGGACGGGCCGGCGGTGGTGAAGCGGTAGTAGTCGAAGTCCACCGACGTGGTCAGCGACACGGGATTCTCCAGGGCGAACGGGCCTTCGAGCAGGCCGAGGTCGGTGGCCGCGCCGGCGTTGTTGTTCTGCTCGTAGGTGTCGCCGTAGAGCCGCATGGCGCCGCGGATGTCGTCGTCCTGCGGGCCGTCGAAGTTGGTGCAGATGTAGGCCTCCATCAGCTTCTGGCAGTTCTCGGGCGAGACGTGTCCGAGGCCCAGGCCATGACCGTGCTCGTGCCGGCAGATGTTGCGCATGAACACGTGATCGTTGTACGGAGCGCCCCAGTTGTCGGAGGTGTCGAGCACCATGTCGCCGATGTCGGGGTAGTAGTTGTAGGCCAGCACGCCGTAGGCGCCGTCGATGGGGTGGGCGCCGATGCGGACGTCGCCGCGGGCACCGAGCTCGCCGGGCGACAGGGGGAACGCGGCGCCGTCGTCGGGCACCTCCTCGTAGGTGACGCCGATGTGCTTGCCCCAGTCGTCGAACATCTCGGCGAACATGGCCTTCCACACGTCCTCGCTGCCGAAGTGTCCGTTCATCTCCTGGTAGAGCCGGCTGCCGGAGCCGGGCTCGTCGGCGCCCGGGATCCAGACGCCGTCGTCCAGGAAGCTGTAGGTCAGGTTGATGGGCCGGCCGTTGTTGCCGGTCTCGCCGTCGATGGCGGTCTCGTCCCAGCGGCCGCCGATGCTGTAGCGGTCGCCGCCGGGGATCCAGGTCGGCAGGTTGCGCAGGATCTCGTCGACCCGCTCCGGCGGGGTGTCCGGGTGGATGCAGGCGGCGAGCAGATCGGTGGTGACGCAGTACTGGGTCGAGCCGGTGCCGAAGAGCCGGGCGGCGTCCTGCTGGACCGCCTGGCCGACGACCTGCATCATGCGGGCGGCGATCGGGTCGCCGGTGTCCGGCAGCTCGCCGCCGGTGGCGACGGCCGGGACGGCGAGCAGGGTCAGCAACGCGAGCAGGGCGAGCGGTCGCCTCGCGGTCACGGACCGCCGGTGGGGCACGGTCGGGCTGGGGATCATGAGCACTCCCTGGGGTTGGTGGGCGAAGCTGCGGCGAGGCGATTATCGCAGAATCCGGCGCCCGGGGGAACCCCGCGCGTGGCGGGCGTTGACCCTGCCGCGCGCCGGCACTATCCTGCCGCAGTCTCGCCCCACGCCGAAAGGAATCTCCATGACCCGCGCCCTCGCCCACGTGATCGGGACCTTCTTCGGATCCGGCTACGGACCCATCGCGCCGGCGAGCTGGGGCAGCCTGGCGTACGCGCTCCTGTGGTGGGGCCTGTGGACCTGGCTGGGGCCGATCCCGGTCTGGGTGCAGCTGGTCGCGCTGGTGGTCGTGTTCGTGGTCGGCGTCTGGGCGGCGCGCGAGCTCGAGCGCGCTCACGGTCAGGACCCGAGCCTGTGCGTGATCGACGAGGTGGCCGGCATGCAGGTGACCTACCTCGGGCTCGCGGCCGGTCCGATGGGCTGGCTGGCGGGGCTGTTCTGGTTCCGCGTCTTCGACATCCTCAAGCCGTTCGGGATCCGTCGCCTGGAGAAGCTGGGCGGCGGCGGCGGCGTGGGCATCATGGCCGACGACGTGGGCGCGGGGGTGGCCGCGGCAGTCACCACGCAGATCACCGTCCGCGTGCTGGGGTGGATGTGATGGCGGGGGTGTCGGGTTCGGCACCGGCGGTCACGGTGCGCATCGTCGCCGTCGGCGACGAGCTGCTCGAGGGGCGCACCTCGGACACCAACAGCACGCGCATCCAGCGCGCGCTCGGCAGCCACGCGGTCGCCGTCCGGGACATCGCCGTGGTCCACGATCGGCTCGGGGACGTGGCCGCGGCGCTCGACCGCACCCGGCCGGGCGACATCGTCTTCGTCTGCGGGGGGCTCGGCTCGACCGGCGACGACATCACCCGCGAGGCGATCGCCGCCTGGGCCGACGTCGCCCTGGAGTGGCGCCAGGACGTGGCCGAGCGGCTCGCGGCCGAGTATGCCCGCCGGGGCATCGTGCGCTCGCTCGAGGGCGACAAGCAGCCGCTGCTGCCCGCCGGGTGCGAACCGGTGGACAATCCGCTGGGCACGGCGCCGGGCCTGGTCGGCGAGCTGCGCGGACGGCGGGTGGCCGTGCTGCCCGGCGTGCCGCAGGAGCTGGAGGCGATGCTGCCCGGCACCCTGGCGGCGCTGCAGCGGCAGGGCGCCCTGCCCACGGCGAGACCGACGCGCCTGTGGCGCCTCGCCCAGATGGCCGAGCTCGCCGTCGCGCACCTGACCGAGCCCGTTCGCGAGCGATACCGCGACCTCCACTGGTCGTGGTGGCTGGTGGACTGGGGGGTCGATCTGCGCCTCGGCGCCGGGCCCGATCGGGCCGACGAGCTCGAGGCGGCGGCTGCGGAGCTCGATGCCCTGCTCGACGACCTGGTGTACGCCCGCGAGATGATCGACCTGCCCCGGGTCGTGCAGGACCACATGCTCGTCCGCGGCACCACCCTGGCGGTGGCCGAGAGCTGCACCGGCGGGATGGTCGGTGCGGCCATCACCGGCCAGGACGGCAGCAGCGGCTACTTCCGGGGCGGTGTCGTGAGCTATGCCGACCGGATCAAGGTCGACCGTGCCGGCGTCGACCCGGCCACCCTCGCCGCGCACGGAGCGGTCTCGCGGCCGGTGGCCGAGGAGATGGCGCAGGGCGTGCGCGCGCGCTTCGGGGCGGACTACGCCCTGGCCGTCACCGGGATCGCCGGCCCGGGGGGCGGCACGCCGGACAAGCCGGTCGGCACCACCTGGATCGCGCTGGCCGGATCGGACGCGCTGGTCGCCGGTCGCTACCGGTTCAGCGGCGACCGGGAGCGCAACCGCCGGCTGGCGACCATGGCGGCCCTGGACATGGTGCGGCGGGCGCTGGTCGGCGCGCCCATCGTCGATGCGGACCGGCTGACCTGGGGCGTGCCGGAATGACCGCCGATGAGGGACGCCTGCGGCTCTTCGTCGCCGTCAACCCGCCGCGACGCTTCCGCGAGGACCTGGACACGCGGCTGGACAGGATCCGCGACCAGGTGCGCATCGCGTGGACGCGGCCGCCGAGCTGGCACCTGACCCTCGCCTTCCTCGGCGACTGGCCGGCGGAACGGCGCGAGACGCTGCGCAAGGCGCTCTGGACGCGGGTCTGCGGCCACGAACCGTTCCTGCTCCGACCCGGCGGTGTGGGGGCGTTCCCGTCGCTGCGCCGTCCGCGGGTCCTGTTCCTGCACACCGACGGCGGCGATCCGCTGCAGGCGCTGGCGAACGACGTCCGCGATGCGGCCGACCGGGCCTGGCCCGACGGTCCGCAGGACCACAAGGACTTCCGTCCGCATCTGACGCTCGCGCGCATCAAGCGGCCGCTGCAGGGGGCCGAGCCGGCGCTCCTGCGCACCCTGGACCTCGGCGCCTGGGACCCGTTCCCGGTCGAGCGGGTCCAGCTCATGGCCAGCGAGCGGCGGCCCGACGGGGCGCGCTACACGGTGGTCGACGACGTGCCGCTCGGGGTGTCCGGGGGCCGGTGACCAGGTTGCGAAAATAAGGCGAAAAAACTTGCTGCCGCCTCGGCGGACATGCTATCTTCCGCGTCGGGTCGCTCGCAGCGGCCCCGTTCCGAAGCCCGCGACAACAGGAGTACCATCCATGGCGAAACGCGACGACAAGCCCACCAGCGACCGGAGCAAGCTCGACGAGAAGGGCAAGGCCCTCGAGCTGACGCGCGCGCAGATCGAGAAGCAGTTCGGCAAGGGGTCGATCATGCTGCTCGGCGAGAACCGGATCGTCGACGAGGTCGACGCCGTGTCCACGGGCAGCCTGGCGCTCGACATCGCCCTGGGCATCGGGGGCCTGCCGCGCGGCCGCGTGGTCGAGATCTATGGCCCCGAGGGCAGCGGCAAGACGACCGTGGCCCTGAGCACCTGCGCCAACATGCAGAAGAAGGGCGGCGTCGCGGCGTTCGTCGATGCCGAGCACGCCCTCGACCCGGTCTACGCGCGCAAGCTGGGCGTGGACATCGACAACCTGCTGGTCTCGCAGCCGGACACCGGCGAGCAGGCGCTGGAGATCACCGAGATGCTCGTGCGCTCGGGGGCGGTGGACATCGTGATCGTCGACTCGGTCGCCGCGCTGGTGCCGCGGGCGGAGATCGAGGGCGAGATGGGCGACCAGCACGTCGGCCTGCAGGCGCGCCTGATGAGCCAGGCGCTGCGCAAGCTCACCGGCGCGATCTCCAAGACCAACACCCTGGTGCTGTTCACCAACCAGATCCGCATGAAGATCGGCGTGATGTTCGGCAACCCGGAGACCACCTCGGGCGGCAACGCGCTGAAGTTCTACAGCTCGGTCCGGCTGGACATCCGGCGCACCGGCGCCATCACCCAGGGCGAGGACGTCATCGGCAACCAGGTCCGCGTCAAGGTGGTCAAGAACAAGACCGCTCCGCCGTTCAAGAAGGCCGAGTTCGACATCCTCTACGGCGAGGGCATCAGCAAGGAGGGCGACCTCATCGATCTGGGCGTCACCGCCGGGGTGATCCAGAAGAGCGGCGCCTGGTACAGCTATGGCGACGAGCGCCTCGGGCAGGGTCGCGAGAACGTCCGCGTGTTCTTCAAGGAGAACACCGACCTGTACGAGAAGATCACCGGCGAGGTGCTCGATCACTTCGGCATCCAGCGGCCGCGCAAGGCGGGCGAGACGAAGGCCACGCCGGCCGACGTCACCGCGGACACCGCGGCGGCCGCCGAGGCGGCCAGGAGCCGCAAGGCCGGCGCCTGACGATCATGGACGGCGCACCCCGCAGGCTCGTCGACCGGCAGGAGCAGCCGGGGGCGGTGGTGCTCGTCCTCGACGGGGGCGAGACCCTCGAGGTGGCCCCCGACGCGGTCCCCGACGATCTGCCCGGCGTGGGGGAGAGCCTCGGCTCTCCCCTTCTCGATGCGCTCCGGGCCGCGGCGGCGCGGAAGGCGGCCGCCCGGGACCTGTTCGCGCTGCTCGACCGCAAGCTCTGGACGGTGGCGCGGCTGCGTCGCCGGCTGATCGATCGCGGCCATCCCGAGCCCGCCGTCGCGGCGGTGCTCGCCAGCGCGACCGGGCAGGGACTCGTGTCGGACGCCGCGTACGCCGAGGCCTTCTGCCGCGACGCCCTCGGACGCAAGGCCGTCGGTCGGGCCTGGCTCGAGACGCGCCTGCGCGAGAAGGGCGTCGATCCGGACCTGGCAGCCGCGACGGCGAGCGATCAGCTCCCGGCGGACCGGGAAGCCGAACTCGCGCGCGAGGCCGCCACGGCACGCTGGCGGCGTGAGCGCGGCCGCGACGCGCGCGCCGAGGCCAGGGTGGGGCGGTTCCTGGCCTCGCGGGGGTTCGGGCCGGCGCTCGCCTGGCGGGCGGTCCGGTCGGCCCGGCCGGACGACGACCCGCCGGACGCGTCTTGCAATTCCGACACCGAGGGCCCATCCTGACGGCCGAACGGACGCTTCCGGAACCCTTGCCGAACGGACGACCTGCATGCGCGTCTTGGTCACCGGTGCGGAGGGCCAGCTGGGCCGCTCCCTCGTGGCGAGGCTCGGCGACGCCGGTCACCAGCCCGTCGGCATCGACCTCGCCGATGGCGACCTGGCCGACCCGGGCGTGGCCGCGCGCCTGCTGGCCGAACTCGGACCCGATCAGGTGGTCCACGCGGCGGCCTACACCGCGGTCGACCGTGCCGAGAGCGAGCGGGACCTGGCCGAGCGGGGCAACGCCGTGGCCACCGCACGCCTGGCCGAGGCCTGCGACGCGGCCGGCTGCGCGCTGACCGCCATCAGCACCGACTACGTCTTCGACGGCGAGCAATCGGCCGGCTACCGGGAGGATGCGACGCGTCGGCCGGTGAACTGGTATGGCGAGACCAAGGCCCATGCCGAGGAGGCGGTCCTGGCCATGGTGTCGGCACGATCGCGCGTGGTGCGCACGAGCTGGCTGTTCGGCCATGGTCCGGCCAATTTCGTGCGGACCATGCGGCGCCTGCTCGCCGAGCGCGATCGCCTGCGCGTGGTCGACGATCAGCACGGGTCGCCAACCTACGGGCCGGACCTCGCCCGGCTCGTGGTCGACCTGCTCGGGACCGATGCCGGAGGGGTGTTCCACGGCACCAACCGGGGCGTGACGACCTGGTGCGGGTTCGCGCGCGAGATCGCGCGGCTGTCGGGGCACGATCCGGCGCGGATCGAACCCTGCACCAGCGAGGAGTACCCGACGCCGGCCGCGCGTCCACGCTGGTCCGTCTTGCTGGAGACGCGGCTGGACGCGCTGGGCATCGCACCGGCGCCCGGCTGGCAGGATGGACTGGCCCGTTACCTCGCCTGGCTCGACCGCCAGGAGGCCGAGGAAGGAGCACGCCCGTGATCGACGACATCCGCGACATCGTGGCCAAGGAGCTGGACGAGCACCGGGCGGCCGTCGACCGGATCGAGGAGGCGCAGGTGGCGGGACTGTCGCGGCTGGTCGAGACGGTGGTCTCGGCCTGGTCGGCGGGCGGCCGCCTGCTGACGTGCGGCAACGGAGGCTCCGCGGCCGACGCGCAGCACCTGGCCGCCGAGCTGACCGGACGTTACCGGCGCGACCGGCCGGGCTGGCCGGCGGTCGCCCTGACCACCGACACCTCGGCGCTCACGGCGATCGGCAACGACCTCGGCTTCGACCAGGTGTTCGCCCGCCAGGTCCAGGCGCTGGGACGACCGGAGGACGTGCTGCTGGTGATCTCGACCAGCGGCGACTCGGAGAACTGCGTGACCGCCGTGGCGGCCGCCCGCGAGATCGGCCTCGTGTGCCACGGCCTGCTCGGCGGCGACGGCGGCCGTCTCGGCGGGCTGCTGGACAACCCGATCGTCGTGCCGGCACGGTCCACCCCGCGCATCCAGGAACTGCACGTGCTGATGATCCACTGCCTCTGCGAGGCTCTCGAGAGACGCCACGAGGGAGACCTCACGTGACCGTGGGCGATGCGGCGACGACCGGCCTGCCGGCCGACCTGCGCGTGGCCCTGGTCCATGACTGGCTGACCGGCATGCGCGGTGGCGAGAAGTGCCTCGAGGTCATGGTCGAGCTGTTCCCGCAGGCGGACATCTTCACCCTGCTGCACGTGGCCGGCAGCGTCTCGCCGACCATCGAGTCGCGGCCGATCGCCACGTCCTTCGTCCAGCGTCTTCCCGGCGCGGTCGACAACTACCGGCTCGCCCTGCCGCTCTTCCCGCGGGCGATCGAGTCCTTCGACCTCTCGGGCTACGACCTCGTCCTCTCCAGCAGCCACTGCGTGGCCAAGAGCGCGGTGCCGGCCGACGAGGCCCTCGCCGTCTGCTACTGCTACACGCCCATGCGCTACGTCTGGGACCGGTTCGACGACTATTTCGGCGGCAAGCCGGCTCCGGTACGGGCGCTGCTGCGGCTCGAGGCCGGTCGGCTGCGCCGCTGGGACCGGCGGACGGCCGCCAGGGTCGATCGCTGGCTGCCGATCTCGACGGTCGTGCGGCAGCGGCTACGCGACTGGTACGGCGTCCCGGACGCGCGGTCCCGCATCGTCTTCCCGCCGGTCGACGTCTCCCGCTTCGCCGGTGCGGGCGCGTCGCCGCCGCCGGACGGCCTGGACAGTCGCAGCTATGACCTCGTGCTCTCGGCCCTGGTGCCGTACAAGCGGATCGACCTGGCCGTGGCCGCGGCCCGGCGCGCCGGGCGGCTCCTGGTGGTCGCCGGCAAGGGGCCGGAACTCGCGAGGTTGCAGCGCCTGGCCGCGGAGACGCCCGGGACCGGCGAGGTCCGGTTCCTCGGTGCGGTCGACGACGCGGACCTGCCGGCCCTCTACGGCCACTGCCGCGCGTTCGTCTTCCCGGGGCTCGAGGATTTCGGCATCACCCCGCTGGAGGCCACCGCGGCGGGGCGGCCGGTGCTGGCGTACCGGGCCGGCGGGGTCCTGGACACCGTGCGCGAGGGGCTCAACGGGGTCTTCTTCGCGGAGCAGACGGTCGAGGCCCTGGCGGCCGCCCTCGACGATCCCCGGCTGGACGAGGACCGGGACACGGCCGCCATGGAGGCCCACGCCCGCGCGTTCGATCGCCAGCGGTACCGACGCGAGCTCGCCGAGGCCATCGGCGAGGCCTGGCAGGCCCACGTGCGGGGGAGGGGCGAGCGTGGTTGAGCCGCGCGCGAGCAACGACCTGACCGAGCCCACGGTCTACATGATCACCGACGCGATCATGCTCATGGCGTCGTTCCTGCTGACGTACTGGCTGCGGTTCCATAGCGGCCTCGTGCTCGTGCCGCTGGGCATCCCTCCGTTCGGCCCGTACCTCGTGGCCAGCGTCGTGATCCTGCTGGTCTTCCTGGCCATCTTCTACGGGCAGGGCCTGTACTCGGACCGGGGCGGTCGGCGGGCCGAGCGCGATTTCGTCGCCCTGTTCCGGGGCGTGGTCCTGGGTAGCCTGCTGGTCCTGGCGCTGACCTTCTTCTTCCGCGCGATGACGTTCAGCCGCTGGTTCTTCGGCCTCTTCTTCTGGTTGAGCTGGTTCTTCCTCTGCGGTGGGCGGGTGATCGCGCGGCGCGTCCTCGCCCGCGTGCTGCATCGCGGCATGCGGCGCACGCGCCTGCTGCTGATCGGCGCCAATCCCATGCGCGGCCGGCTGCTGCGCATCATCGCCGAGCTGCCCGGCCTGGCCCTGGTCCCGGTGGGCTGGCTGCGCGTCCCCGGCGAGGAGGACGAGGGTCCGGGACGCGAACGGATCCCCGAGGGTAACGGCCTGCTCGATGCCGACGGCGAGTCCCATGCGCCGACCGTGCCGTCGTCCATCCCGTGCCTGGGCACGATCGACCAGGTGCGGGACGTGGTCCTCGAGCACGGCGTCGACCGGGTCGTGCTCACGCTGCGGTTCGATCAGCTGCCGCTCATCACGCAGGTGGCCGGGGAGCTGAGCAACCTCACGACCGACGTGCAGTGGGTCCCCGATCTCTTCGAGCTGCACACGAGCAAGCTGCGGCTGCGCGACGTCGCCGGCATCCCGTTCATCTCCGTGCGCGAGGTCGCGCTCTCGGGGGCCGACCGCATCGTCAAGCGCTGGTTCGACGTCGTGCTCTCCGGGCTCGCGCTGCTCGTGCTGTCGCCCCTCTACCTCGCCCTCGCCATGGCCGTCAAGCTGACCAGCCCCGGCCCGGTCCTCTATCGCCAGGCACGCCTCGGTCGCGACGGCGAGGAGTTCGACATGCTCAAGTTCCGCACCATGCGCACCGATGCGGAGCAAAGCAGCGGACCGGTCTGGACCACGGAGAACGACCCGCGCGTGACGCCCATCGGCCGCGTGCTGCGGCGCTGGAGCCTGGACGAACTGCCCCAGTTCTGGAACGTCCTGCGCGGGGACATGTCGCTGGTCGGTCCGCGACCGGAGCGCAAGGTCTTCGTCGAGCGGTTCTCCGAGAGCATGCCCCGGTACTTCGAGCGTCATCGCGTCAAGTCCGGCCTGACGGGCTGGGCGCAGGTCAACGGGCTGCGCGGGAACACGAGCGTGGAGGAGCGCACGCTCTTCGACCTGCACTACGTCGAGAACTGGTCGATCTGGCTCGACCTCCGTATCCTCCTCATGACCGTCCACCACGTGCTGCGCGGGGAGAACGCCTACTGAGATGAGCACGCCACCACCGACCGGGAGCCTGGCGCGGACCGTGCTGGAGAGCATGCGGCCGCGGCAGTGGACCAAGAACCTGATCCTCCTCGCCGGGGTGATCTTCGCGCAGATGCTGGACCAGCCGGGCGCCGTCGTCCGCGCGGTCGCCGGCGTCCTGGTCTTCTGCATCGCCTCCGGCGCGGTCTACATCTTCAACGACATCTCCGACGTTGCGCAGGACCGGATCCACCCGCACAAGCGGCGGCGACCGATCGCCAGCGGTCGGCTGCCGGTGCCGGTGGCCTGGCGGGCCTGGGCCGGCCTGGTGGCGCTGTCGATCCTCCTGGGCTGGGCGCTGGGGTGGGCGTTCGTCTCGACCCTGCTGCTGTTCTACGTCTGGAACTGGACGTACTCGCGACTGCTGAAGAAGGTGCCCATCGTCGACGTGATCGGTATCGGGATCAGCTTCGTGATCCGGGCCCTCGCCGGCGTGATGGTGCTGATCCCGGTCGATCCGGCGGTCTCGCTCTCGATGTGGCTGCTGATCTGCCCCTTCTTCCTGTCCCTGTTCCTGGGCTTCTGCAAGCGGCGGAACGAGCTGATCAAGCTGGCCGACGAGCGCGGCTCGACCCGGCCCGTTCTGCTCGACTACACCGAGACCGTGCTGAACGCGATGATCGGCGCGAGCTTCGGCCTGACCCTCGCCGCCTACGCGGTCTACACGGTCTGGCCGTCGACGGTCGCGCACTTCGGGACGCGGTCGCTGGTGTGGACGACCGGCCTGGTGTTCCTGGGACTGTGGCGGTACCTGTACCTCGTGTTCAAGGAGGGCCGCGGCGGGCGGCCGCACGAGATCCTGCTCAATGACCCGATCCTGCAGATGCTGGTGCTCGCCTGGATCCTGGTCTTCGTGATGATCATCGGGATGGGCCAGCCGTGACGATCGATCGTGAGCGCCGCGAGCGAGTGGTCGGCCTGGTCGAGACGCGGCCGGAGACCGTGCTGGCCGACGTCGCGCGCCTTCTCGATCTCGTCTGGCCGGCCGGCCGACGTACGGACGACGCCCTCGCCCTAGCGCTGGCGCCCACGACGCCGCGGGCGACCCCGGCCGGTGGACCGACGCCCTGGCTCGTCGCCGGGGCCGTGGCGGCCCTGGCCATGCCGGAGCGGTCGCGCGCGCTGTCGCTGACCTGGCCGGACCTCGCGTCGCCTCCGGCGGACCTTTCCGCGATCATCGAGCGCCTCGGCCCGGCCCTGGATGCTCGCGCGGGACGGCCGCTGCCCGGAAGCTGGCTCCTGGCCGGACTGACCACGAGTCGACGCCTGCGGGTCGACGGCGCCCTGGCGGCGGCGTGGCGCTGCTCGCGTCCGGATGATCCGCTGGAGAGGGCGGTGCGGCGCCCCGACCGGCTGGCGACCACCTGGCGGGGGCTGGACCGCGAGCGTTTCGGAGGTGCGTTGCTGGACCTGACCGTCATCGCCGACGGCGCCAGCGCGGCCACCGGCGAACCGGTCGCACTGAACCTGCTGCTGGCCGGCCGGGATCTCGTCTCCGTCGACGCCGTCGCCGCGCGCCTGCTCGGCATCGATCCGCGGTCGGCGCCACTGGTGCGGGCCGCCGCGGCGTCGGGGTGGGGCGAGGCGCGCCTCGACGACGTGACGATCGTGGGAGACCACGCCGCCGATCTGCCGGCGGTGCGCTCGTGCCTGGCGAACGTGGCCGCCGGCGGCTGGGGACCCGAGGACTGGCCGACGTGGCTGGCCGGCCTCTGGCGTCTCTGGCAGGTGCGGGGGATGCCGGCCCGCCGCCGGCGCCGACGTTTCCAGGACCTGCCGTGGGCGCGCCTGCGCGCGAACCCGACGGCGCCCGATCCCGAGCCGAAAGGACGTCCGTGACGACACCCTCGACCGTTCGCCGTCAGGTGCGCCTGCGGGCGCCCGCCAAGGTCAACCTGCACCTCGAGGTGCTCCGCCGCCGCCACGACGGGTATCACGAGATCGAGACCATCCTGCAGGCGGTCGACCTGCACGACGAGCTGAAGGTCACGCTGTCGGCCGCCCGCATGGCCGGAACGCCGACCGTCGATCTGCTGGTGCGCCCGGACGGGGCCGTGCCCGACGACGAGACCAACCTCTGCTGGGCCGCGGCCGAGCTGTTCTGCCGCCGGCTCGGTGTCGGCGGCGAGCTGCGGATCGAGCTGGACAAGGCGATCCCCACGGGCGCGGGTCTCGGCGGGGGCAGCAGCGACGCGATGGCCGTGCTGATGGCGTGCAACCATCTCTACGACGCCGGCCTCGACCTCGACGAGCTCGAGGACATGGGCGCCGAGCTGGGGTCGGACGTCCCGTTCTTCGCGCGCGGCGGCACGCAGCTCGCCCGCGGCCGGGGCACCGATCTGACCCCGCTGCCGCAGCTGCCGAGGGTCTGGTTCCTGATCGTCAAGCCGGCGTTCGAGGTGGCCACGGCGGGGGCCTACGAGGCGTTGAAAATGGGATTGACAGTCCGCTCACCGGCGGCTAACCTCCGGGTAATCAAGTCCTTATTGGCGACGTTTCCCACTCGCCCGTGGTTCGGCTACAATCGTCTCGAGGATGTCGTCGTACCACAGCACCCCGACCTCGGGCGGCTGCTGCTCCGGCTGCGCGAGGTGTCTCCGTTGGCCATGATGACCGGCAGCGGGGCGGCGATATTCGGGGTGTTTCGAGATCGGGATCGGATCCGTGATATCGTGGAGGAGTTCGAGGAGGCACGGGTATTCACGCACTCGGTTGAATCTCTGTCGCGCGGGGTTCAGCTTCAGGAGGGATGAGCTACCATAAGCCCATGAGGCAGCGTCTGCAGCCGAAAGAGAGTTTGGCGTGAACATTACTGAAATCCGGATCACCTTGCGGGATGACAACAAGCTCAAAGGTTTCGCCAGCATCACCCTGGACGACGCATTCGTGATCCGGGGCCTCAAGATCATCGAGGGGGCGTCCGGACCCTTCGTGGCCATGCCGAGCCGCAAGCGCAAGGACGGCACCTTCCAGGACATCGCCCACCCCATCAACATGGAGACCCGCGAGTGGATGGAGCACCAGGTGATCGCCGCCTACAAGCAGGAATTGCAGCGAGCGGAGAGCGGTCAACCCGGTGACGACCGGGGCGGTGCGTCCGGATCGATGATGGAGGAGAGTTACTAGCCAATCGCCGGCTGGTCGTTTAGGTTTTCCGCGTCGACCGTCGTGAGCCGTCGACCGCGAGACCGGACGAACGCCGGCCAACGCTCTGGCCGACCCGGCCTCGCGCAGGAGCCGACCGTCGTCTTCCTCTGGCTGGGGCGTAGTCAAGTGGCTAAGACACATGGTTTTGGTCCATGCATTCGCAGGTTCGAATCCTGCCGCCCCAGCCAATCCCGCTCCGCCCCGTGAGGGGCGTTTTGCATGCTCAGCGGCCCGCTGACCCCGAGGTGCCCCGATGTACAACGAGCTCGTCCTGATCAGTGGCAACGCCAACCCGGAGATCGCCCGACGGATCGCCGACTGCCTCGGCACCGACCTGCGCACGGTCACCGTGGGACGGTTCTCCGACGGCGAGGTGCAGATCAAGATCGAGGAGAACATCCGCGGCACCGACGTCTTCCTGATCCAGCCGACGCCGCCGCCGGCAGAGAACTGGATGGAGCTGCTCATGCTGCTCGACGCGGTCAAGCGGGCCTCCTGCCGGCGCGTGACCGCCGTGATCCCGTACTTCGGCTACGCGCGGCAGGATCGCAAGGATCAGCCGCGGGTGCCCATCGGTGCCAAGCTCATGGCCAACCTCGTGACCGCGGCCGGGGCGAATCGCGTGCTCACGATCGACCTGCACGCACCGCAGATCCAGGGCTTCTTCGACATCCCCCTCGACCATCTCTACTCCGCGCCGGTGCTGCTGCGCCATTTCCGGGACATCGAGCCCGAGCGGACCGTGGTCGTCGCCCCCGACGTCGGGTCGATGAAGATGGCGCGATCATTCGCCAAGCGCCTGCAGGTCTCGCTCTCGATCATCGACAAGCGGCGGCCGCGGGCCAACGACCTGGAGGTCATGAACTTCATCGGCGACGTGCGGGACAAGGACGTGATCATCTTCGACGACATGGTCGACACCGCGGGCACCCTCTGCAGCGCGGCCAAGGTCTGCATCGAGCGCGAGGGGGCGCGGTCGGTCACCGCCTGCTGCACCCACCCGGTGCTCTCGGGCCCGGCGCTCGAGCGCATCAACGAGTCGCCGCTCAGCGAGCTGGTCATCACCAACACGATCCCCTTCCGGCGGCATGACGAGTGCCCGAAGATCACCGTGCTGGACGTCTCGCCGCTGCTCGCCGAGGCCATCGACCGGATCCACCTCGAGAAGACGATCAGCGCCCTCTTCCGCTGATCCGGCGGATCTCTTGACACCCCGCCGGGGTCGTGCTTTCTTTGGCGGTCCTTTGCGCCAGAGCGCGCGATCGCCCCGGGCTGTGGGTGCCCGGGGGGCGCGGACGCCGCCTCGCCGCCACGGCCGGTGACGTCCCCGCGGAGGTTCCTTGTCGCCAGGGGCGGCGAGCCCGACGGGTCGCGCAGAACCGGGAGGAAGCCTCATGGCTCTCGTCAAGCTCAACGTCCATCCGCGCGAACTGACCGGAAAGAACGCCAACCGCCGCACCCGGGCCTCCGGATACATCCCCGCCATCTTCTACGGCAAGGACCGCGAGGCGACCAACGTCCAGATCGACACGCACGAGTTCACCCGGATCCTGCAGAAGACGGGGGGCCGCTCGGTGATCTTCGACGTCGCGGTCGCGGGCGAGAGCGACAACCCCATCGCCCTGATGCGCGAGGTGCAGCAACATCCGGTGACCGACGAGATCCATCACGTCGACCTGCTCGAGATCCCGCGTGGCGAGCCGGTCGAGGTCCCGGTGCCCCTGAACGTCGAGGGCGAGCCGCAGATCGTGAAGTTCGGCGACGGCGAGGTCAACCTGCTCGAGTACAACGTGACGCTGCGCTGCCTGCCGCGCGAGCTGCCGGAGGAGATCACCGTGGACATCTCCGAGCTCGAGCTCAATGACAGCATCTACGTCAAGGACGTCACGCCCCCGGTGGGCGAGATCGTCGACGATCCCGAGCTCCAGCTCGTGGTGATCAAGGCCGCCACCATCCTGGCCCTCGAAGAGGAAGAGGGCGAGGGCGAGGACGAGGCTGCCGAGGGCGAGGGCGAGGGCGAGGCCGCGCCCGAGGATGGCGACGAGGGCGGCGGCGACTAGCCGCCGGTCCGGCGATATCCGACGACGAGGTGGGCGCGTGCCCACCTCGTTCGTACGTCCGGGCGGGGCTGCCCCGAGTGGAGGACGATCGCGCCGTGCAAGTGGTCATGGGACTCGGCAATCCGGGGCCGCGCTATGCGGCGACCCGGCACAACGTCGGCTTTCGCTGCGTCGAGGCCGCGGCCGCCGCGCTCGGTCTGCGGTTCTCGGCCGAGCGGCCGGAGTACCGGGCGGCCGTCGGCGACGGGCCGGCCGGCCCGGTGACGATCCTGGAGCCGCTGACCTACATGAACCGCAGCGGCCTGGCTCTGGCGGCCTGGGCGCGCGATGCCGGCGCCGTCGTCGCCCCGGTCGACGCGGAGGATGCGGATCCGGCTCCCGGGATCACCGTGCCCATCGTCGTCTGCGACGACATCCAGCTCCCGCTCGGCTCGATCCGCATCCGCGCCTCCGGCAGCGATGGCGGCCAGAACGGGCTGGCGTCCGTGCTCGCGGTGGTCGGACACCAGCGCGTGCCGCGGCTGAGGCTCGGCGTCGGGCCGATCGGCGCCACGGTCGACCCCGAGGACTGGGCCGACTACGTCCTCGCCCCGTTCGCCGACGAGGAACGGGAGCGGGTCGAGGATCTGACCGTCAGGGGGCGCGACGCCCTGCTCGCGGTGCTGGCCGACGGGCCGGAGGGCGCGGCCTCGCGTCACAACCGGCGCGTCCGGCCCGCCTCCGACTTGCCTGAACCACCCTGATGGGATATATTCTGCGGTCCGCCGCGAGGCGGGATGGGCCGGGCCCATCGACATTCACATCGGAACGACGTCGCACCGACGAGCGAACACGTTCCGTCCCTACCCGGGTTGACGGTTCCGGCCACCTGGCCGGCGACCGAAGAGCACACCGGGTCGTTCTGTCCGAAGGGAGGTGTTCCAGTGCAGAAGTACGAGTGTGTCTTCATCTTGCGGGCCGACCTGCCCGAGGCCGAGATGTCCCGGCGTGTCGAGCGCGTCGGAGCCATGGTCGGCGAGCACGGCGGGGAGATCACGCACCAGGATCACTGGGGCGTGCGCAAGCTGGCCTACGAGATCGAGAAGCATACCAAGGGCGATTACATGCTCCTCCGCTTCGAGAGCGAGGGCACCGTGGTGGGCGAGATCGACCGCTACCTGCGCCAGGACGATCAGGTGCTGCGGCACCTGGTGGTCAAGGACGAGGAGTGGGAGGAGCGCAACCGCGTCGCCATGGCCAAGCGCCGTCAGCAGATGGCCGAGGAAGAGGCCGCCGACAACCAGGAGTAGTCGGTGCCGGGAGTGATCGTCCGCGCCGTTCGCGCTGGAAAGGAGAGTCGACATGGCCCGCAAGAACATGCGGATCAAGAAGAAGAAGAAGAAGAGAAGGCCAGGGAAACAGAAGCCCTGCTACTTCACGAAGATGGGCTACGTCTGCATCGACTACAAGGACGAGGAGCTGCTGCGCCGGTTCGTGACCGAGCGCGGCAAGATCGCGCCGCGGCGCAACACCGGGACCACCGCCAAGTACCAGCGGATGCTGAGCACGGCGGTCAAGCGGGCCCGGCACCTCGCCCTGCTGCCGTTCGTGAGGGAATACTACCGCTAGTGGCGGGGAGGAGGCTGGACATGACCTCCTCCCGCATCCTCCTCGCGATCGCCGTCGTGGCGACCGTGGGGCTGATGGCCGCGACGCGGATCGGCGTGGTCCCGCTGGCGGTGACCGCCGGGGTGATCGGCAACATCGCGATCCCCGCCGTGTGGGCGGCGAGTAGCATGACCATCCGCCGTGCCGCGGTGCCGGCCATGGTCGCGGCGGGCACGGTCCTGGTGTTGATGGCCGTGCTCGGCTGGCGGGACGGAGCGTCCGGCGGCTGCCACGTGCTGGCGGGCCTGCTCGGAGGCTGGGCCCTCGGCCTGGGCTGGCGGGTGCTCCCGATGCTCGTGGTGATGGCGCTGGCGCTGGTGCCGGTCATCTACCTGGAGCTCGAGGGTATCAGCGTGATCGAGGCGGCCAGCGAGCTGAACGCCGAGAACCGACGGGTCTTCGCCGAGGGGCTGCCCGCCGGGCTCTCGGAGTCGGAGCGGGCGGCCGCGATGGCGGACTTCGACGAGATGTCGGCCGCGGTGTTCGAGGTGCAGCGCCGGCTCTGGCCGGCGGTGCTGCTGATCGGCCTGATGATCCAGGCGGCGGCCGCCCTGGCGGTCGGCTGGCTGATCGTCAAGCTGACGTACGGGGTGGCGCCGCGCCCGGAGATCCGTCCGTGGGAGGCGTGGCGGGCGCCGTTCGTCAGCGTCTGGATGCTGATCGGCGGCCTCGCGGCGACGATCACCAGGGTCGAGGCCCTGGAGACGATCGGCTGGAGCCTGGCCCTGCTGGCCAGCCTGCTCCTGGGCATCCAGGGGCTGGCCGTGCAGACATGGTTCGTACGCCGGCTGCTGTCGCCGGTCGGCCGCACGCTCTACTGGGTGCTCGGGGCGCTGTTCTTCGCGCCGGTGCTCCTCGGCGGCGGTGCGGTGCTCGGTCTGGTCGATCAATGGCGCGATCTGCGGCTGGCCAGTGGGCTGGACGGATCGGGCGAGGACGAGGACGACGAGTCGTGACGCGGCTGGGCCGCGTGGATACCAAGGTGGTTCGAGATGGACGTGATCCTGCTGAAGACCGTTGACAACCTGGGCAAGATGGGCGAGGTCGTGTCGGTGGCCCGCGGCTACGCGCGCAACTACCTGCTTCCCCAGGGGATGGCCATGGAGGCCACCGAGGGCGCCCGGAAACTGGTGTCCGAGAAGATGGTGCTCGAGGCCAAGCGCGACCACAAGCGCAAGGAGGCCGCCGAGACCCTCGCCGCCGACCTGGTCAAGAAGGACCTGTCGGTCACCATCGGCGCCAAGGCCGGCGAGGAGGACAGGCTCTACGGGTCGGTGACGGCCCGCGAC
>WJIQ01000031.1 GCA_014730255.1 bacterium
GCGATCTCCATGATCTGCCGGCGCGACTGGTCCGACCCGAAGTAGATGGTCGCGCCGACGGCGGCGGCGCCCAGGTTCCAGGCCTCCTCGACCGTCCCGAAGAGCACCTGGTCGAACTGGTTCGGGTACGCCAGCAGCTCGTTGTGGTTGATCTTGACGATGAACGGGATCCTGTGGGCGTACTTGCGCGCCACCGACCCGAGCACGCCGTAGGTCGACGCGACCGCGTTGCAGCCGCCCTCGATGGCGAGCTCGATGATCTTCTCGCCGTCGAAGTAGATCGGATTCTTGGCGAAGGACGCGCCGCCCGAGTGCTCGATGCCCTGGTCGACCGGCAGGATCGACACGTAGCCCGTCCCTCCGAGCCGGCCGTGGTCGAAGATCGTCTGCAGGTTGCGCAGGACCTGAGGGTTGCGGTCCGACAGCGCCCACGTGCGGTCGAGGAAGTCCGGCCCCGGCAGGTGGAGCAGGTCGCGGCTGATCTTCGGCTTGTACTCCAGCAGGTCGGCGGCGTCGTCCTTGAGCAGATCGACGACGTCGGCGGTCGGCTGGATGTTCTCCTTGAAAATGCTCATGAGCGAGTTCCTCCGGGTTTCGGGTCCACGGACGCGATCGGTTCGTCTCCCTCAGATTAACACCATTTGGCCGCCCTCGGCATCTCGAGAGACGCCGGCCGCGGACCGGGTGCCGCCGCCCGATATGGGCATCGCACCCATGGGGAGGCGGCGACATCGTGCCTAGCGTGCATCTGGAGACGGAATGAAGCGCCATCCGGACCGGAGGTCAACCATGAAGACGAGCAAGTCGATCGCGATCTGGGAAGGCGATCTGAAGGAGGGCGAGGGCCTGATGAAGCCCGAGCACACCGATCCGATCCCCTTCGGCGCGGGCACGCGGTTCGAGGACGAGGACGGTAGCAACCCCGAGGAGCTGCTCGGCGCGGCCCTTGCCGGCTGCTTCTCGATGGCCCTGGCGCTGGCGCTCGGCGAGGAGGGCGCGAGCCCGCGGGCCATCCAGACGGCCGCGCGCGTGTCGCTCGCCTCGACCGACGGCGGCTTCACGATCACCGATCTGGAGCTGTCGACCGAGGTGAACGCCGACGGCATCGACAGTGCGCGCCTGAAGGAGATCGCGACGCGCACGAAGGAATCGTGCCCGGTCTCGCGGGCTCTCGCCGGGGTCGAGCGGACCTCGGTGGCGGCGCGCCTGATCAGTTCCTGACGGCGCCCGGAGCACGATGATCGGAACCGCGAAGGATGGAGGAACCCATGGGACGCGTGGACGGCAAGGTCGCCCTGGTCACCGGCGGCGGTGCCGGCATCGGACGCGCCATCTGCCTCGCGCTCGCCGATGAAGGCGCCGCGGTCGCGGTGACCGACGTCGACTTCGCGGCCAGCCGACGCGTCGCCGAGGAGATCGAGGAGCGTGGCGGCCGCGGCGTGGCGTGGCCGCTCGACGTCACGGACAACGACGACGTCGAGGCGGTGGTCGACGGCGTGGTCGAGAAGTACGAACGCATCGACATCCTGGTGAACAACGCCGGGATCGCCGGTCCGAACCGTCCGTCGCACGAGATCGACGAGGACCAGTGGCGGCGGGTGATGGACGTCGACGTCCTCGGCGTCCAGCGCTGCACGCGCGCGGTCGTGCCGATCCTCAGGCAGCTGAGCGGGGGCAGCATCGTCAACCTGTCGTCGATCTACGGCATCGTCGGCGCGCCCGACCTGCCGCCCTACCACGCTGCGAAGGGGGCGGTGCGCCTGATGACCAAGACCGACGCGCTGCTCTACGCCGCCGACGGCATCCGGGTCAACTCGGTGCATCCCGGCTTCGTCTGGACGCCGCTCGTCGAGGGCCTGGCCCGCGACGCCGGCGAGGACCCGGACGACTACCGTGACCAGCTCGCCCGGCGCCATCCGCTCGGCCGCGTGGGCGACCCCCGGGACGTCGCCATGGGCGTCGTGTACCTCGCGTCCGACGAGGCGTCCTTCCTGACCGGCAGCGAGCTGGTGATCGACGGCGGATACACGGCCCGCTGACCGCCGCGGTTGCGCGCGAGGGTGCCGGGGCACCAGATTGGGGCCGCCCTCGAACCGGAGGTCGGCCGTGGTCAAGATCCTCGCTCCCGAGCGCGCCTGGTCGCGCGCCTGGTGCTTCAATCACGTCTTCGTGCTGGTCGGCGCGGCCCTGATCGCGTCCGGCTACAACCTCTTCGTCATCCCCCACGACGTGGTCCCCGGCGGCGTGGTCGGGCTCTCCCAGGTGGCCAACGAGTGGACCGGCTGGCCGGTGGGCCTGGTCTCGCTGGCGATCAACCTGCCGCTGCTCGCGGTGGCGACCCGTCTGATGGGGCCGCGCTACGGCGCGAAGACCGTGCTCGCGATGCTCGTGATCGGCCTCGGCGTCGACGCGCTCGCCCACTGGCGCGGCCTCGCGCCCGTGCTGGAGAACGTGCTGGTCTCGGTGGTGTTCGGCGGCGTGTCCATCGGCGGGGGCATCGCGCTCATCCTGCGCGGCAAGGGCAACGCGGGCGGGACGCCGCTGGTGGGGCAGCTCATCGCCCGCGTGCTGCGCATCCCCATCGGACGCGCCATGCTCTACACCGACGGCGTGGTGATCGCCCTGGCGCTCGTGACCTGGCGCAACCCCGATCTGGTGGCCTACGCGCTGATCTGCCTGTTCGCCATCAGCCGCACGATCGACCTCGCGCTCAACGGCCTGGAGGCGTCCAAGGCGATGATCGTGATCTCGGAGAAGCACGCCGAGATCCGCGAGACGATCCTCGGCGGGCTCGACCGCGGCGGCACCTACATCTGCGGCAAGGGGCTCTTCCATCCCGACGAGGACCGCCACGTGATCCTCACCGCGCTCTCGGTGCGCGAGTCCGTCGCGCTGCAGCGCCGCATCCGCGACATCGACCCCGGCGCCTTCTGCATGGTGTTCGACACCAGCCAGGTCATCGGCGAGGGGTTCCGCCCCTGGGCGTGATCCGGGTCAATCGCCGAGGTAGCCGAGCGACTTCAGCCGGCGGATCTCCTGCTCGCTGAGCGGCTCTTGCGGGGCTGTCGGCTTGCCGAAACGCCCCCGGTCGTCCATGAACGACCGCAGCTCGGCGGCCATGCGCTGCAGGCGCTGCGGCTCCTCCTCGGCGAGGTCGTGGGCCTCGCCGGGGTCGACGTCCAGCTTGTAGAGCTCCCGCTCCCCGTTCGAGGCGACGATGGCCTTGTAGGGCCAGTCGTAGATCGCCGTCCGGATGCAGTCCAGGCGGTCGCGCCAGGCCGGATTCTCCAGGTCCTTGCGGCGGGAGTAGTAGTTCTCGACGATCAGCGGATCC
>WJIQ01000205.1 GCA_014730255.1 bacterium
CCGTGTCGGTGAGCGCGACGTCGCCCGACCAGCGGGCCACCTCGCCAGGGTGCTCCAGCGCAGCGATCACCGGCAACTGCCCCTGGATCGCCCAGTGCGTCCGCGCCACCTGGCCGATGATCACCAGCTCCCAGGCGAGCAACCCGCACCAGAGGACCGGGGCCGCGCGGCGCGCCCGCGCCGGCCCGCCGCCCGCCACGAACCACGCCCCCAGCATGCCCAGGTGGTTGCGCCAGACGTCGTGCCAGCCCGGCTCGCGGCCGCCCCCGTTCTGGACCACCTCGACCACGATGCCCACGGTCAGGACCGCGGCGTTGAGCGCCAGCAGCCGCACCCACGCCGGCTCGCCGCGTAGCCAGGGCCAGACCGCGCGCAGGTAGACGGTCAGGAGCCCGAACCAGGCGACGTGGCCGAGGTTCCAGACCGCGGGGTAGAGCGGGTGCGAGGTGAGGTTCGGCCCACCGAGGACCATGAGCGGCGCGGTCCCGACGAGGATCACCGGGGCGAGCCACCGGGTGAGGCGGTGGGCGCGGGTCTCGTGAGGCATGGCGGTCCCGTCTGGCCGGGCGACTCCCCCCGGGGGGATACTCGAAACAGGAAACCGGGGCCCCCGGATCGGGAGCCCCGGCATCTTCGCTCAACCAGCCCGGCCGCGCAAGCGAGCGCGCGGCCGCCCGGTCGGGTCACTTGACCAGCGTCATGATCCGCGTCGTCTCCTGGCCGTCGACCCGCAGGCGCGCGAGGTAGCTGCCGCTGGCCAGCAGATCACCGCCGTCGTCGCGGCCGTCGAAGGTCGCGGTGTGCTCGCCGGCCGCGCGCACGCCCGACACGAGGGTCCGCACGATCCGACCGCGCAGGTCGAGCACGTCGAGCTGGACCGAGGCCTGGCCGAGGCGCTCGGGCACGAGGTACGGCACGGTGGTCGTGGGGTTGAAGGGATTGGGGTAGTTCGCGCCGAGCAGCGGGCGGGCGTCGGGCAGGCCGTCGACCGAGGTCTGCGGGTCGTCGAGGCGCGCGATGGCGTCGTCGAGGACGATCTCGATGGCCGGCAGGTTGACCGAGCCGCGGTAGGCCACGATCCCCTGACCGTCGATCACGAACGTGTAGTGGTACGAGCAGTTGTACATGTCCGGGGCGCCGAGGACGCTGCTGTTCAGCAGCACCGGGTAGTTCCAGCCCGAGACGTTCTGGTAGGCGTCGCACTGGGCGTCGGTGCCGTTCCAGAAGTCGCAGGCGAAGGGGCGGACCAGCTCCGGATCGTACGTCTGAATGAGTGCCTCCAGACCGGGGGCATCGTTGATGCAGGAGCCTCAGGCGTAGCCGATCATGTGGAGGATCTGCACCGTGGAGCCGAAGCCGTCGCTCAGGGTGTAGTCCTGGCCGTCGTTGCCGGTGAGGGTGAAGTCGGGCGCGGGACCGCCGAGCGGGGCCTGGGCCACCGCCGCGCCGGCCCACAGGGCGAGGGCGGCGATCAGGGCGAACGAGCGCCGGACGGGTCGCCGCGGGTGGGTCGTCGGGGTCATGGCGTGGTCCTTTCGTGTATCGAGCTCGCCGGCGCGGACGCCGGCAACCGGATCGTGCCGAACCGGTCGTACGTGACCGGGGTGCTGGATATATTACGAACGAACTCCACTTTCCGTGACCGGATTTCTCGCGCGACTCGAGCGGCGACCTCCGGGCTGGCCGCCACGGGCCGCGGACCGTACACTCCGTTCATGACATCGCGCGCGACACTGCCCATCGCCCTGCTCCTCGGCTCGCTGCTGCTCGTCGCCGCCGGCCCGGCCGCGTCCGCGGACGACGAGACGACGCCCCCGCTGCGCCTGCACCCCGATCTGCCGGTCACCCTCGACCGCGCCTGGATCGAGCGCCTCGGCCTGTTCGACGACCTGCCCGACCTCGAGCGCGTCACCTTCGTGTCGGCGGTCTGGGGCGGGGCGGTGGCCCGGCTCGAGCTGCCCGGCCGCATGCTCGAGCGCAACCTGCCCGCGCGGCGGTGGCAGGCCATGCGCGAGCGGGCCGCGGCCGCGCTCGCGGGCGAGGAGCTGCCGCCGTTGCCGGCCGTCCCCGGCGCCGGCGCCGACGTGCCCCGCGTCTGGCCCGAGGCGCCCCCGCCGCCCGCGGCGGCGCCGCGGGAGATCACGCCCGAGGGCACCGTGCCGTGGACGGGTCGCTGGCTGGCGATGGTCGAGCTGGGCGCGCGCATGGACGTGACCGGGTTCAACGAGTTCTTCAGCCCCATGGCGCAGATCGGCCTGGCCTTCGGCCACGGGCTCACCGGGTCGCTGATGCCCTCGCTGGGCTTCTACGCCGGGTTCGGGAACATGCGCGGCGACTTCGAGGACGCCTTCGGCGACGGCCGCACCAACGGCTTCGGCTTCACGCTCGACGTGCTGCAGCGGATCGGGATCACCGACCGGCACAGCCTGTACCTGCAGGGCGGGGGCGGGTACCATATCCGCAGCCTCTACTGGGGCAGCGCGTTCATCGACCCGGTCACCGGCCGGGTCGTCAGCGGCCGCGCCTACGAGCAGCAGGACCTCGGCTGGCACGCGCGCCTGGGCTGGATGGTGGCCCGGCCCGGGCGCAACCGGCCGCGCCTGTGGGACGTCGGGATCGGCGTGCACACCATGCCGGCCGACCAGTGGTTCTTCGCCACCGAGCGTGCGATGTTCGAGGCCTCGTCGCGCGACACGTGGGTCATGCTCACGGTGCGGTTCTGGGACGGCCTCTAGCGGCGGCCCGCGCGGCCGCCATCGCAGACCGGGGAGACCTCATGCGCCTGATCGACCATTCCACGCCCACGCTCACGCTGCTGCAGATCCACCTCGGCGGCGACCG
>WJIQ01000206.1 GCA_014730255.1 bacterium
AATGACTTGACGGGCGACCGAGAATCGGGGTCCGATGGTCCGCCACTTGCCTCGATCGGTGTGAAACCACCCGTCAACCTCCAGCAAGGAGCGAGTCCCATGGCCACCGATCGTAGCTTCAATCCCCTGGAGATGGCGCAGCGGCAGTTCGACACCGTCGCCGACGACCTCCAGCTCGACGACGGCGCCCGTCAGCTGCTGCGCACGCCGATGCGCGAGTATCACTTCAACATCCCTGTGCGCATGGACGACGGTCGGGTCGAGGTGCTGCGCGGTTTCCGGGTGCAGCACAACGACGCGCGCGGTCCGTGCAAGGGCGGGGTCCGCTTCCACCCGCAGGAGACGGCCGACACCGTGCGGGCCCTCGCCATGTGGATGACCTGGAAGTGCGCCGTGGCCGACATCCCCCTCGGCGGCGGCAAGGGCGGGGTCATCTGCGACCCGCACAACCTGTCCTCGCGGGAGCAGGAGCAGGTCTGCCGCGGCTGGGTCCGGCAGGTCGCCCGCGACGTCGGTCCGAACCGGGACGTGCCCGCGCCGGACGTCATGACCAACGGCCAGCACATGCTCTGGATGCTCGACGAGTACGAGACCATCCATGGCGAGCGCCTGCCCGGCATGATCACCGGCAAGCCCGTCGGGATGGGCGGCTCGCAGGGCCGGACCCAGGCCACCGGCTACGGCGTGGTCTACACCCTGCGCGAGGCGCTCAAGGAGCTGGGCATCCGGCCCCAGGACACGACCGCCTCGGTCCAGGGCTTCGGCAACGTCGCCCAGTACGCGATCGAGCTCTACCGCCAGATCGGTGGCACCACGCTGTGCGTGTCGTGCTGGGACCAGCGCGATCAGACGTCGTACGCGTTCCGCAAGGCCGATGGCATCGATCTCGAGGAGCTGCGCTCGATCACCGACCGGTTCGGCGGCATCGAGCGCGAGAAGGCCCGCGACCTGGGCTACGAGGTCCTCGATGGCGACCAGTGGCTCGACCAGGACGTCGACATTCTGATCCCGTCCGCCCTCGAGAACCAGATCAACGCGAGCAACGTCGAGCGGATCAGCCCGAAGGTGAAGATCATCGCCGAGGGCGCCAACGGACCGACCACCCCGGACGCCGACACGGTCCTGAAGGAGCGGGGCGTGTTCATGATCCCCGACTTCCTGGCCAATGCCGGCGGGGTGACGTGCAGCTACTTCGAGCAGGTCCAGAGCAACATGAACTACTTCTGGGACGCCGGCGAGGTGCTCGGCAAGCTCGACCAGCAGATGACCGCGGCATACCTCGCGGTCAGCGAACTCGCGCAGCACGGCGGCCTGTACATGCGGGACGCCGCCTACGTCCTGGCCATCAAGCGGGTCGTGACGGCCTGCCGTGACCGGGGCTGGATCTGACCGGGAGGCCGCCATGAGCACGCCCCAACCAGGCCCCCATCCGGCCGGTGCGCGGTCCGGCTGGACCGGCGACATCAAGGTCATCGGCGGCGGCAGCATCGGCGGCAAGGCCGAGGGCCTCGTGCGCATCGCGCGCGAGGTCCTCACCGAGCTCACCGAGGGCGACTTCCCCGAGTTCGCCGTCCGCGTGCCCAGCTTCACGGTGATCGGCACCGACGTCTTCGACGCGTTCATGCGCGCGAACGGCCTGATGGACGTCGCCCTCTCGGGCGAGGACGACGAGCGCATCGCGCACGCCTTCCAGCAGGGCGTCCTGCCGGCGGAGCACCTCGGCGCGCTGCGCGAGATCGTCCAGGCGTCGGCCACGCCCCTGGCGGTGCGCTCGTCGAGCCTGCTCGAGGACGCGCTCGCCCATCCGTTCGCCGGGGTCTACGCCACCAAGATGACGCCGAACAACCAGCCGGCCCCCGACGCGCGCTTCCGGCGCCTGCAGGAGGCCATCAAGTTCGTCTATGCCTCGACCTTCTTCCGCACCGCGCGCGGGTACCGGACGTCCCTCGGCCGCGACGACCGCGAGGAGAAGATGGCGGTGATCGTCCAGGAGGTGGTCGGCCGCCGGCATGGCGACCGATTCTACCCCACGGTCTCGGCCGTCGCGCGCACCTACAACTACTACCCTACCGGCAAGGCGACCCCTCACGACGGGACGGCCAGCCTCGCCCTCGGACTCGGCCGGCAGATCGTCGACGGCGGGGCCTGCTGGTCGTACGTCCCGGCCTACCCCATGGCGCCGCCGCCGTACGCCGATCTCGACGAGCGGCTCAACGCGACGCAGCGCCGGTTCTGGGCGGTCAACGTCGGCAAGCCGCCGCTGCCCGACCCCGTGCGCGAGACCGAGTACCTGGTCGAGTGCGACCTCGACGACGCGGAGTACGACGGGTCGCTCGACCACCTGGTCTCCACCCTGGTTCGCGGGTCGGACGTGCTGCGTCCGGGACGACGTCCCGGCGGCCCCTGGTGCGTCGACTTCTCGCCCATGCTCAACCTCGGCACCCTGCCGCTGAACGGCGCGATCCAGCGTCTGCTCGGCCTGGCCGAGCGCGCGACCGGCGGCGCGGTCGAGATCGAGCTCGCCATCGACATCGGCGCCGACGCGCAGGAGCCCGCCCGCCTCGGCTTCCTGCAGATGCGCCCCATGGCCGTCAGTGCCGGCGAGAGCTTCCTGACCGGGACCGACCTCGGGGCCCCCGGCGTGGTCGTCGCCGCGCACCAGGCCCTCGGCCACGGCCGGCGCGACGACCTCACCGACGTGGTCTACGTCGAGCCGGGCGGGTTCGATCCGGCCCGCACGCGGCAGATCGCCGACGAGCTCGGCGAGCACAACCGCCGGCTGCTCGAGTCCGGGCGGCCGTACGTGCTGATCGGCTTCGGCCGGTGGGGCACGTCGGACCCCTGGCTGGGCATCCCGGTCGACTGGGGTCAGATCGCCGGCGCCCGGGTGCTCGTCGAGGCCGCCCTGCCGCAGATGCAGCCCGACGTGAGCCAGGGCTCGCACTTCTTCCACAACCTGATCGGCTTCGAGGTCTTCTACCTCGCCACCGGTCGGGGCGACGGCACGCCCATCGACTGGGCCTGGCTCGAGAAGCAGCCCGAGATCGCGCGAACGGCGCACGTCCGTCATGTCCGCACCGACACGCCCCTCGACGTCGCCGTCGACGGCCTGCAGGGGCTGGGAGTGATCCGTCATGCATGAGCGGGACCTGGACCAGCAAGAGATCTTCGCCGCGCTGCGCGAGCGCACCAAGGAGCTGAACTGCCTCTACTCCATCGAGGCCATGCTGCAGCGACGCGACCGCGCCCTCGAGGGACTGATGACCGACGTGGTCCGCGTGGTGCCGAGCGGCTGGCAGCATGCCGACGACTGCGCCGCGGAGATCGTCATCGACGGCACCGTCTATCGGTCGGGCGACTTCGTGCCCACGCCCTGGTTCCTGGAGGCCGAGATCCAGCGTGACCAGGTCCCCGCGGGCTGGCTGCGCGTCTACTACCTGACCGAGAAGCCCGAGGCGGCCCACGGCCCCTTCCTGGCCGAGGAGCGGCGCCTGGCACGGAGCATCGCCGACCGCATCGGCCAGCAGCTCGTCCTGCGGGACCGACCGGACGGCGCGCCCGCCCCCGAGGCGGGTCGTCACGACTGGCAGGTCCTGGTCGACCACATCCGCAGCACCGATCGCGAGACCTACCTGCGCCTGGCCCGGCGCATGATCAACCTGCTCTGCTCGCTGGGCGTCCCCGAGGCGCCCGACCTGCTGACCGCGGCGTTCGGCACCACCATCGAGGATGCGAGCGAGGGCGAGGAGGAGCGCAATCGCCCCCGCCGCCGCGCCGACATCGACGCCGCGCTCCTGATGAGCGGTCGGCCGTTCGCGCTGGCCACCGAGCACATGGCCGCCGCGGAGATCACCCGTTTGGTGCGGCAATGGCTGCAGGAGGAGAAGATCGTCGGCCTGAAGAAGGTGCTCGACAACCCGCGATCGCCGCTACCGGAGGTGATCGACCAGGTCCGCCGCCATCATCCGACGCTGCGCGAGGCGCACGACCTGCCCGAGGCCACGATCTCCAGCCTGACCGTCTCGCTGATCCAGCGCTTCCTGACCGACCAGCTCGAGTTCGTCCACACCGCCCGCCGCTTCCTCGGTTTCGACGACTTCGCCGACCTCGCCGATCACATCGTCTTCCCCGCCGGCAGCCACGGCAAGGTGGGCGGCAAGGCGGCCGGCATGATCCTGGCGCGCGGCATCCTGCGCAAGGCCGCCGAGGCCAGCGGCATCCAGACCGAGATCCGCTTCCCCAGGTCGTTCTACCTGAGCACCGACGGGCTGATGTCGTTCATCTCGCACAACGACCTCGAGGACATCCTCGCCCTGAAGTACAAGGAGATCGACGAGATCCGGCGCGAGTACCCCAACATCCAGCAGCTGATGAAGAGCTCGGCCTTCCCACCGGACATGATCAACGGCCTGACCGCCGTCCTGGACGAGCTGGGCGATCGGCCGGTGATCGTCCGCAGCTCGAGCCTGCTGGAGGACCGCGCCGGCACGGCGTTCTCGGGCAAGTACAAGTCGCTCTTCCTGGCCAACCAGGGCACGAAGAAGGAGCGGCTCGCCGCGCTGCTGGACGCCGTGGCCGAGATCTTCGCCTCGACCTTCGGTCCCGACCCGCTGGCCTACCGCCAGGAGCGCGGCCTGCTCGAGTTCAAGGAGCAGATGGGCATCCTCATCCAGGAGGTGATCGGCGTCCGGGCCGGCCGTTACTTCCTGCCCTCCTTCGCCGGCGTGGCCTTCTCGCGGACGGAGTACCGCTGGTCGCCGCGGATCCGGCGCGAGGACGGCATCGTCCGCGTCGTGCCCGGCCTGGGCACCCGGGCGGTCGACCGCACGCGCGACGACTACCCGGTGCTCGCCGTGCCCGCCCAGCCCGATCTGCAGGTCAACGTCGCCCTCGACGAGATCGTCCGCTACGCGCCGCGGTTCGTGGACGTGATCGACCTCGAGCAGAACGCGTTCACCACCGTCGACATCGACGAGATCCTGGACGAGGTCGGCGGCGACTACCCCGGTTTCCAGCGGGTGTTCTCGCTCCTGAACCACGACACGCTCCGCCGGCCCCTCGGCCCGTGGCGTGCGGACGACGGCAAGCCCGTGGTCACGTTCTCCGGGCTGCGTGGTGCCAACGGATTCTACAAGCAGCTCCACCTGCTGATGCAGGAGCTCGAGCGTGGCCTCGGCAACCCCGTGGACGTCGAGTTCGCCCACGACGGCGAGCACCTCTACCTGCTGCAGTGCCGCATCCAGAGCCACGGCGGCGAGGCGGCCGCCGCGCCCATCCCCCGCGACCTCGAGCGGCGCGACATCGTGTTCTCGGCGAATCGCCACGTGATGAACGGCTGGGTGCCGGACATCACCCACGTCGTGTACGTCGATCCGGAGGCCTACGCCGCGCTGCCCGGCCGCGAGCAGATGCTGGCCGTCGGCCGGGCGGTGGGGCACCTGAACGAGATCCTCCCGAAGCGTCAGTTCATCCTCATCGGGCCCGGGCGCTGGGGCAGCCGGGGCGACATCAAGCTGGGCGTGAGCGTCACCTATGCCGACATCAACAACGCGGCCATGCTCATCGAGGTCGCCCGCATGAAGAACGGGTACGTGCCCGAGGTCTCCTTCGGCACCCACTTCTTCCAGGACCTCGTCGAGGCGGAGATCCGCTACCTGCCGCTGTTCCCCGACGACGACGAGGTGGTCTTCAACGAGCGGTTCCTCGACCGCGCGCCGAACCTCCTCGGCCAGATCTCGCCCGAGCACGCGCATCTCGACGAGGTGATCCGCGTGATCGACGTGCCGGCGGTGGCCGACGACCGGGTCCTGAGGGTCCTGATGAACGCCGACCTCGACGAGGCGGTGGGCGTGCTGGCCGAGCGCGAGACGACGCTCGGGCGGCCCCGGCAGCGGCGGCGTGCCCCCTCGCCCCCACGCCAGGACGAGCACGACCAGTGGCGGCTGTGCATGGCCGAGGGCATCGCCGCGACCATCGACGCCGCGGTGATGGGCGTGCAGGCGATCTACATCTTCGGCAGCGTGAAGAACGGGACGGCCGGTCCGGCCAGCGACATCGATCTGCTCGTCCACGTGCGTGGCGACCGCGAGCAGCGCCGGCACCTGATGGACTGGCTCGGCGGCTGGAGCAAGGCGCTGGCGCGAATCAACTACCTGAAGACCGGCTACGAGAGCGACGGCCTGCTCGACGTGCACCTGATCACCGACGAGGACATCGCCAATCGCACCAGCTACGCCGTACGCATCGACGCGGTGACCGACGCCGCGCGCCCCTTGCCGATGCACGGCGGCGGCTAGCCCGGATCGGCACCGACCGGGTCGATCAGCTCGCGCGTCGCCGCGGCGGGATCGGCCGGATCGAGGCGCACCAGGGCGAGTTCGGGGCCGTCGTGGGCCGCGCCGAGGACCTCGGTCTCGCCGATGCGGTCGCGCCAGGTGCCGGTCAGCCGGGCGGCCTCGTGAACGTGTCCGCAGAGCGCCGCCGCCGGCTGCCGGCTCGCGAGGAACCGCCGGATCGCCACGCTGCCCACGTGCACGTCCACCGGGACGTGATCGACCATGCGACCGTCGAGATCGGCCCGGTCCAGGGCCGTGTCGTGGGGCGGACTGTGGAAGAGGCAGACCGCACCGGCGAGATCGTCACCTCCGGCGAGGTCGTCGAGATCGCCGGCGATCGTCGACCAGCGCACCACATGGGGCTCGACCGGCACCGAGCGCCGGCCCTCCTCCGGCGAGACCGCCCCCGGGTCGACGCCACGGCCGACGTCGTAACGCTCCCAGTCCTTGAGCAGGAACGGGGTCGGCGGGACCCAGGCGCATCCGTAGACGACGACCGGTCCGAGCTCGATCCGCCGCAGGTGCGCATGCTCGAGCAGACCCTCGGCCTGCATCGCCTGCAGATCCGTGACCAGGACCGCCGGATCGTCATTGCCCAGGATCGTGGGGATGCGCGGATACCCATCGCCCAGCCGGTCGCGCAGGCGGCGCAGGCGTGGCGCCAGCCAACCGGCCAGGAAGCCCTCGTCTCCGCCGACGGACGGCGCCAGGCCATGCGGACCGAGATCGCCGCCGAGCAGGACGGCGTCCGGTCGCTCGGCCTCGATGCGCGCCAGCAGCGCGTTCCAGCGTCCGGTGCGTCCGTGCAGATCGGTGGCGAAGAAGAAGAGCATGCGGCCCCGTCGTTCGATCGGTCCTCTAGTTGTCGCGGTGCAGCCGGTACGTCGCCACCGTCCAGTCCTGCGGTTCGCGCAGGCCGACCCCGTGGATGGTGCAGGTGTCCACGAGCTCGAAGGTGACCCCGCGCACCGTCCGGCCGTCCCACCGCGGCGAGCCCTCGTGGCGGTCGACGAACCACGCCGGCGGCTGGCCCAGGTTGTGGTCGGTGCGCAGCCAGGCGCCGCTCTCGACCATCTCCTGGAACCCCATCCGGCGGCCCAGGACCATGATCTCCGGGCTCACCAGCCCCATGAGGTCGAGCACCGGCCGGTCGGCGCCGTAGGCGATGGCCCCGATGTCGAGGGCGGCGATGACCTCGCCGGGTGCGGCATGATCGCCCAGCCACTCGCCCTTCTCGAGGTAGCATTCGACCACGCCACGCGAGAAGTCGCGCGCATGGCCGCGGATCGGTCCGGCGAGCAGGGCGACGTTGCCGGCGATGGCCAGTCCGCACGCCAGGGGCGCCACCCAGGTGCGCAGCGGCCTCTGGCCCCGGTAGGGCGTGGCGACGTTCAGGAGCCAGAACGCGAGCACCCCGAGCATCAGCAGGATCGCCGGCGACAGGGGCGAGAGGTAGCGGCTGATCGTCCAGACCTGCTTGACGGCGTACCCGCCCAGGAGCACCACCGACCACGTGAAGACCACGAGCACCAGGCAGACCGCCTGCCAGAATTCCCAGTCGCCCGCGTCGAGCACCCCGGACGTGCGGATGCGCCCTCGCTCCTGGTTGCGGCGCTCGACCAGCACGATGGCCACGAGCACCAGGAAGAAGATCCAGATCACGCCCTGGGTCAGCCCGAGCTGCTGCAGCGACCGCAGCAGCGACTGGACGACCGCCACGACGTCGAACACGGCCTCGCCGCTCTTCGCGCTGGCGGTGCCCGGGGTCCAGCGGCCGAACGTGAGCTGGGCATAGACGATCCACGGTCCCGCGCTCATCACCCAGCCCACCAGCGCGACCACGAGCGGCCGATGCGGGCGCGCGCGATGGCGGCCGGGGGCGCCGGCCAGGGCGTCGCCCCGACGGTACTCGAACAGCAGCAGCCAGGGCAGGGCGACCGGGGCGAGCAGCAGGAACTCCGGCCGGACCAGACCGGCCAGTCCGGCGGCGAGTCCCCAGGCGAGATACCGCGGCCAGAGGCGCGCCGACTGCGGGTCGCCCGCCTCCTCGCGCGAGCGCATCACCAGCGGCCAGAGCAGGACCAGGAGGGCGACCGTGGCCAGCGGCGTCTCCATGCCCGACATGGTCCAGCGCAGGAACCACGCGTCGGCGATGCCCAGGGCGAACAGCCACCAGCGCCACGGCTCGGAGAACGGCAGCCGGCGCAGCAGCCCCGCCAGGACGACCACCAGGAGGGCGCCGGAGATCAGCCCGAGCGTCCAGGCCGCCGCCGGTCCGGCGAGGCCGAGCTCCAGGAGCGCGGCCAGCCCCAGGATCCAGAGCGGACTGGTGGCCCCGTAGGTCGATTCTCCGGGGTTGAACGAGAATTCGCCATGCGCCAGCAGGTTCTCGGCGTAACGCAGGTGGATGTAGGTGTCGTCGGTGACGTATCCACGCAGCAGGATCTGCGCCGCCACCAGCACCAGCAGTCCCAGGGCCAGGCGGGCCCAGTGCTGCCGCCGTGTCGCAGGAGTCATCGACCAGCTCCGGTCCAGCGTTGACCACGGCCCCGCGCCGCGGGCCAGCTCACTTCAGGAACATCGGCAACTGGGCCACCCGGGTCACGTGCGGCCGGTACGTCTCCTGGTCGTAGAACCGGTCGACGTCGACGTGCTTCTTGCCGGCGATCACCGAGTTGAGCCCGACGGTGGTGTACTTGCCTTCCTGCAAGGCTACCATCAGGCCGCTGGCGCCGTCGAGGAGCATGTCCATGGCGAGGTTGCCGAAATTCATGGCCACCATGCGGTCGAGCGCATCCGGCGCCCCGCAGCGCATCATGTAGCCCAGCTCCTGGTACGTGGTCTTGTGGCCGGTGATCTGCTTGATCTGGTCGCTCAGCAAGAGGCCGATGCCGCCGAGCTTGCGGTGGCCATAGGCGTCGGCCTCGCCCCGCTGGACGATGTCGCCATCGGTCTCGGTCGACCCCTCGCTGATGGTGACGATCGAGTACTTGCTGGGGTTGGCGAGCTTGTCCTCGAGCAGGAAGTTCGAGAGCTTGTGCACGTCGAATGGGATCTCGCTGATCACCACGCGGTCGACGCCGGCGAGGTAGCCGGCGATGAGCGAGGTCTCGCCGCTGTTGCGCCCGAAGACCTCGATGACGCCGATGCGCTCGTGGCTGCCGATGGGCGTGCGCAGCTGGTCGATGGCATCGACGGTGCGGCTGATCGCGGTCGAGAATCCGATGCAGTAGTCGGTGCCGTAGACGTCGTTGTCCATCGTCTTGGGGATGGCGATCTGGGGGTAGCCGGCCTGGTTCAGGCGGGCGGCATAGCTCAGGGTGTCGTCGCCGCCGATGGGGATGAGCGCATCGATCTTGAGGTCCTCGAGGTTGGCGACCACGTCCTCGGTGACGTCCAGCGGGTACGTCGCGTCCGGGTACTTGCTGCGCAGGTGGGCCGGCATGGCCGACTCCTGCATCTTGGCCGGATTGGTGCGCGAGGTGTGCAGGAAGGTGCCGCCGGTGCGGTCGATGCGCCGGACGTGCTCCCAGTCCAGCTCCATGACCCACTGCCGGTTGTGATCCGGATCGCCGATCTTGTAGTTCGCCAGCCCCGCCCAGCCGCGCCGGACGCCGACCACCTCGATGCCCTCCTTCATCGCACGGTAGAACACCTGCTTCATGGCGTTGTTCAGGCCCGGAACGTCCCCGCCACCGGTCAGGATGGCGATTCGGCGGATCTTGTGACTCATGACTCGGCCTCCGGCTGATCTCGCATCGGATCGATCTCGATTGTTCGGCGACACGGGCAGGGTATAGAGAAGCCGCCATCGCGGCAACCACGGGTCCCGCTCTCTCGCGATCCTGACAATGACGGGTTCAGAGCGCCACGGGCCACGAGCCGACGTCGGCCAGGAAACTGCCGTCCCAGCTCATGCTCGCGATGCGCCGCATGTCGTCCTCGCCGAGGGCGAACGTCGTCATCGCGATCTCGTACTCGCGCCGCAGCGACGTCCGCGAGACCGTCGGGTTGTCGGTGCAGAGCGCGACGCGCACCCCGGCGTCCAGGAACTTCGGCAACGGATGGTCCTCGTAGCGGTCGATGGCGCCGGTGTGGATGTTCGAGGTCAGGCAGCACTCCACCGTGATGCCGTCGGCGGCCAGGCGCTTGATCAGCTCGGGGTCCCGCCCGGCGCTGGTACCGTGGCCGATGCGGTGAGGGGAGAGGGTGTCGACCGCCTCCCAGACCCGCTCCGGTCCGGCCGCCTCGCCGGCGTGCACGGTCAACCCGAGGTTCATCTTGCGCGCCAG
>WJIQ01000207.1 GCA_014730255.1 bacterium
ACGCGACTGGCTGCGCCGCAAGGCCGACCAGATCGTCCAGCCCCAGGACGAGCTGGTGGCGTTCCTGATCGACGACGTCCTGACCGAGATGCGTGCCCACGACACCGGCATCGAGGACCCCGCCCAGGTCGGGCCCGGCCGCGGCGCGCTGCGTCGCGACGCGCTGGCGCACCGGCTGTGGCAGGGCTCGGCCGCGCGCGACCTCGGGCTGCCGGGACTGGTGGAGGTGCTGGGGCCGGACGGCCGCACCGAGAGCCTCTACGCCAGCGGCTTCCTGCGCGACCACGGCTACGAGATCGTCGAGCGCAGCGAATGGTGGAACTTCGCCGTGGCGGACACCACCGATCTCATGGCCGACGACGCGGTGCTGCTCCAGGACGAGATCCGGCGCTACCCCACCGGCGAGGAGCGGGTCCTGCGCGGAGAGATCGCCCGGACCGGCGAGCGGGGCTGGCTGCGGCTGGAGCTCTCCACCCAGTCGCTGCGGGTCACCACGCTCCTGCAGCGAATGGCCAGCGCGCGCGACGTCTCCACCGGCGGCGGATACCGCCCCCGGCTGGAGGTCGACCGGCCGGTCCTGCTGGTGCGTGGCGACCAGGAGCGCTGGCTCGACGCCGGGTTCAGCGCCCTGCCGCCGCGCGCGTTCGAGCCCGTGCTCGACGAGCTGCGCGGCGGGCAGCGGGAGTGGGCCGAGATCGAGATGTCCGGACACCGGTGGCTCTGCCGCTGGGCCCAGCTGCCGGCGACGGTGGCCACGCGTCCGGGCGAGGGGTTCCTGATCGGCCTGCAGCGGCTCGGCGCGATCGAGGCTCTGCTCGACCTCGGGCGTCTGCTGCTGCTGGACGTCCTGCTGCTCGGCGTGGGGCTCGGCGTGGTGGCGGTCGTGCGCCGCCGCGCCGGCTGGGTGCCGGGCTTCCAGGGACGGTTCCTGCTGGGCTACCTCGCCATCGGGCTGGTGCTGCTGATCGTGGCCGGGGTGCTGGCCGACCGGCAGACCTTCCAGCGCATCGACCAGGATGCGCGCGCCCGCACGCGCGACGGCCTGGTGACGGCGCTGGGCCAGCTCCGCGGCCTGCTGGCCGAGCAGGCCCGCGCGCTGGCGAGCAGCGACTACATCGCCGACCTGTTGACCGGCCGCCTGGCGGGCGAGCGGCGGCTCGGTCCGTTCGCCGTGCGCCAGGGCATGGTGTTCGGTCCGGATGGCGAGCTGCTGCTGGACGAGACGCTCAGCGACCTCGATCGCGCCGAGACCGCGCGCCTGCTCACCGCGACGCGGGAGGCGCCGCTGATCGTGATCCGGCAGCCGGGCGGCATCTACCTGGGCCTGTCCATCGCCATCGACCTGAGCGAGCTGCTGGGCGAGGACGCCCGCGACGGGACGTTCTTCTACCGGCAGCGCATCGACGAGCAGCTCCTGCCCGGCCTCGCGGAGGTGATCGGGGGCGAGGTCACCGTGCGCATCGACGGCGAGGTGATGGCCACCAGCCACTCCGGCCGCGTCCTCGACGATCCGGGCCGGCTGCTGGCGCCGCCGGACCAGATGCAGTGGCACCGCGCGCACCCGGGCCAGCCGCGCGTGCACGCCGGACGGTCCGGGCTGTCGTTCACCGGCGGCATCGGCCTGCCCGCGCTCTCGCTCGACCGCGACGGCGATCTGGTGCGCCGGTCGCTGCCGGCGGTGCTGGCCGTCGAGTTCCCCGACCGCGACCGCGAGTTCGCCGCCGAGCGGCGCAGCATGGCGCTGTTCCTGGCCGGCCTGATCACGCTGCTGCTGCTGACCGCCTTCGGCCTGGCCATGATGCTCACCTGGAACATCTTCGAGCCCCTGCGGGTGCTGCTGGGCGCGACGCGTCAGCTGGCGGCCGGCGACTTCTCGGCGCCCCTGCCGCCCGGCGGCGGCGACGAGGTGGGCCGCCTGGCGGCCGGGTTCCGCACCATGCGCGACCAGCTCCAGAACGCGCGCGAGGTGCTCGAGGCGCGGGAGCGGTTCCTGCGCGCGGTGCTCGACCGCGTCCCGGTCGGCGTCCTGGTGTTCGACCACGTGGGTCGGGTCGCGGCCTGGAATCCCAGCGCGGCGAGCATCCTGGCCAGCTTCTATCCCGACACCCCCACGACCGGCGATCCCGACCAGGACGTGGTCGCCCTGGTCACCCGCCTGCGCGCGGACCTGGGCGACCGGCTCGGCACGACCGCCGGCGAGCTCACCAGCAGCGACGGCCAGCGCACCGTGCGCGTCGGACAGGCGCCCGTGGAGCTGGGCGCGGACATCCCGCACCGCCTGGTCGTCTGCGAGGACCTGACCGAGTTCCTGGCCGCCAAGAAGCAGGCCCTCAACGCCGAGCTGGCCCGCCAGGTGGCGCACGAGATCAAGAATCCGCTGACCCCCATCCAGCTTTCGGCCCAGCTGGTGGAGCAGGCCCTGCGCGACGACCATCCCCGGCGCGACGAGATCGTCACCGACGCGGTCGCGCGCATCCTCGAGCAGGTGACCCTGCTGCGGAGCATCGCCAGCGAGTTCTCCCTGCTCGGCCGGCCGGGCGAACTGGAGTGCGAACCGCTGGATCTGCACGCGCTGGTCACCGACGCCGTGGCCGGCTACGTGTCCGATCACGCCGCCGGCGGCCCGCGCATCGCCATCGCGCCGGGACCGGTGCCGCCGGTGATCGGCCATCGCGAGTCCCTGCAGAAGATCCTGGGCAACCTGATGCAGAACAGCCTGGATGCCGCCGGTTCGGCCGACGCCCTCGCCGTCGAGGTCTCCTGGCGGTGGGAACTCGAGACCGTCTCCGTCGTATGGACCGACGACGGACCGGGCATCGGCGCGGACGTGGCCAGTCGACTATTTGACCCCTATTTTTCCACCAAGAGCAAGGGGACGGGGCTCGGGCTGGCCATCTGCCGCAACCTGCTGGACAAGATGGGCGGCACGATGTCCCTCGAGAACCGGGCCGACGGGCCGGGAGCCGAGGCCACCGTCACCTTGCGGCGGGCCGATCCCGCCCCGGACGCCACCGATCTCTGACCCGGGATGATGCCGTGACCTGGAGGCCTGGACGACGCTGGTTGCAGGCTGCGCTGATGGCGCTGCTGGTCGGGGTCTGGCCGGCGGGGACGCCCTCGGCGCAGGCGGCCGACGGCGCGGAGGTGCAGATCGCGCGCCTGCGCTACCCGGGCGGCGGCGACTGGTACTGCGATCCGAGCAGCCTGCCCAACTGGCAGCGCGAGTTCCAGCGGCGCACCGGCGTCCCGACCGCGCCCAACGAGGCGGTGGTCACCCTCGACAGCGAGAACCTGTACCGCTACCCGATGCTCTACGTGTCCGGCCACGGCCGCATCGACCTGCCCGACGCGCAGGTGGCGGCGCTGCGGCGCTACCTCGACGCCGGGGGCTTCCTCTACGCCGACGACAACTACGGCCTCGACGCCTCGTTCCGGGACCTGGTCGCGCGGCTCTACCCGGACGAGGAGCTGGAGCCGCTGGGCGACGGCCATCCGATCTACCGGGCCTTCTACGAGCTGCCCGGCCTGCCGAAGATCCACGTCCACGACGGCGATCCCGCGCAGGGGTTCGGCGTGCAGCGCCACGGACGCCTGGTGATCTTCTACAGCTGGTCCAGCGACATCGGCGACGGCCTGGAGGACCCCGAGGTCCACGCCAACCCGCCCGAGGTCCGCGAGGCGGCCACGCAGATGGCCTGCAACGTCCTGATGTACGCGCTGACTCATCCCTGACGCCACCAGAGGACGCGAGCCATGCAACCGGGAGACAACCACCGCCGACTCGACCGCTGGCGCGGCGTCCAACGCCGGGCGCGGATCCGTCTGCTGCTGCACGGCCTGGTCGCCTGGCTGGCGATCGTCGGGGCGGTGGGCCTCGTGGTCCTGGTCACGCTGGGGCTGAACGAGCCGCCCGGGTGGGCGGCGCGCGGCCTGTCGATCGTCGCCGCCGTGATCGCCGCCATAACGGCGGTCGTCCTCCTCTGGCCGGTCTGGCGGCGGCTGAGCACCCGGACCCGGCTGGCGCGGCTGCTCGACCGCGCCGGCGGCCACCACGATACCCTGAGCGCCGTGGACGAGGTGCTGCGCGACCCGGAGCGCTGGCGGGCGGACACCCCGATCCGGCAGGCGCTGGTCGGCCGGCTGCTCGCGCGCGGCGACCGCCTGCTCGGCGACCTCGATCTGGCGCGTCTGCTGCCCGTCGCGCGGCCCTGGACGACGTTCGCCGCGCTCGCCGTGGTCCTCGTCGTCGGCACCTCGCTCGTGTGGACCGCGCCCGGCGTGCTGTCCGGCGGCTGGGAGCGGACACGGTCGGCCTGGGCCGGGGACCGCGGACCGCAGGGCGGCCTGCGGCCGGTGGCCGGGCCCCCGTTCCTCGTCGCGGGCGAGACCCGCACCGTCGCCGCGCTCGATCTCGTGGCGACCGAACCGGAGCCCGTGATCTGCGAGGTCCAGGTGGGGCAGGGCGCATGGCGCAGCCTGGCGGCCGAGCAGGTTCCGGTGCCGGCCGGCGATCCGGCCCTCGGCGTCCCCTACGAGCGCTGGGAGGCGGTGCTGCGCGAGATCCGCGAGGACGTGCGCGTGCGATTCCGACGCGGCGAGCGGGTCAGCGAGACCGTGGAGCTCGAGGTCTGGCGCCCGCCGCTGTTGACCGAGCTGGCGGCGACGGTGACGCCACCGGCCTACACCCGACGCCCGCCGCGTGAGCTGCCGCGCCTGCCGGCGTACCTGGAGGTGCCGGTGGGCAGCCGGCTCGAGCTGCGTGGCCATGCCAGCAGCGCGCTCTCGGCGGCCATGCTGGTCGGCCCGACCGATACGACCGCCCTCGCGGTCGACGCCCGGCAGGCCTCCGGGACGGTCGTCGTGGACACCGCGCGCCGGTTCCGCGTGCGACTGGTCGATGCCCGCGGCCTCGAGGGCCATGGCGAGCTGGTGCACGAGGTCGCCGTCGTGCCCGACCGCGTGCCGGACGTGCGCCTGCGACGACCGGACGACGACGGCGATCTGCCGCTGAAGGCGCCGCTGCGCCTGGACGTCACGGCCGAGGACGACCACGGGCTCGTGGCGGTCGATCTGCTCGTCCGCCGCGGCGACGATCAGCAGGGCGTCTGGGTGGAGGACCTGCCCGGGGCGGCGACCGCGACCGACGACGAGGGCTGGCAGCGCATCGCGCTCCTGGACGACGACGGCCTGCCCCGACGGGGCCGGCGCGAGGTCGAGCTGGGGCTCGGCCCCTTGACCATGGTGACCCGCCCGCGCGAGGTCGCCGTCGAGGCGGCGGTCTCGCTCACGGTCGAGCTCGGCGTGGCCGAGCTCGGACTCGTGCCCGGCGACGTCCTGGAGCTGATGGTCGCGGCCCTGGACAACCGCCAGCCGCCGCCGCCGGGCGAGGGCCGCTCGAGCGTGCTGCGCCTGGAGGTCCCCTCGAGCCTCGAGCTGCTGGCCGAGCGCGAGGGCGCGGCCAGCGAGCACCAGGCCGGCCTGGCGGAGATGCGCCGGCAGACGGAGACGCTGGCCTCGGAACTCGAGCGGCTGCGCCGCGAGCTGCTGAAGAACCCGCGCCTGGACTGGGACCGCCGCCAGGAGTTGCAGGCGGCCCTGGAGCAGCAGCAGGCCCTGCGCGACCAGATCGAGAAGCTCACCGGCGCGCTCGGCGAGGACCTCGAGAAGCTGGCCGAGAACCGCCTGACCAGCCCGGAGCTGCTCGAGAAGATGGACCGCATCGCCGAGCTGCTGGCCGACCACGAGGACCGCAGCCTCGAGGCGCTGCTCGAGTCGTTGCGCGAGTCGCTGGACGAGATGTCGCCCAAGGAGATGACCCTCGCGATGGAGGACCTGCAGCGCGAGCAGACTGACCTCCAGCGTCGCCTGGACACGGCCATGGACATGCTCGACGACCTCGCCCGCGAGCAGGAGCTCGAGGGGCTCGTCGACCTGGCGGCCGAGATGATCGCCGAGCAGCAGCGCCTGGCCGAGGAGAGTCGCCGGCAGGCCGCGCAAGACAGCGAGGAGGCCGGGAGCGAGGAGGCCGGGAGCGAGGAGGCCGAGGGCGACGAGGCCGAGGGCGAGGAGGCCGCCGCCGGCGAGGAGGACGCCGAGGGCCAGGACCAGGAGGACGGCGAGGGCGAACCCCAGGATGGCGAATCGCAGGATGGCGAGCCACAGGATGGCGAGTCCCAGGACGGCGAACCGCAGGACGGCGACGAGGCCGAGAACCAGGACGCCGGGGGCGAGTCGCCGGACTCCGAGGAGCTGGCCCGCCGCCAGGAGGCCCTCGCCGAGCAGCTCGAGTCGCTCGAGAAGCAGCTCGAGGAGAGCCTGGCCGAGCTGGAGGAGCAGGCCGAGTCGGGCGACGAGTCGGCGGCCGAGCAGGAGATGCGCGAGGCGCTCGAGGAGGCGCTGGCCCAGCTCGAGCAGCAGCAGACCGGCCAGACGATGCAGGACGCCGGCGAGAGCATGCAGCAGGAGAACTCCGACCAGGCGAGCCAGCAGATGGAGCAGGCGCTCACCGACCTGGCCGGGCTCTACCACGTGCTCCTGAAGACCCAGGCCGCCATGCAGATGGCCATGAAGCAGGAGCAGGCCGGCCAGATGCGCGACGTCGCGGCCGACCTGCTGGCCCTGTCCGAGCGACAGGAGACCGTCTCGGCCGACGTCCCGCCCAGCCTGCACGAGCTGCGCGCCGACGATCTCGCCCGGCGGCAGAACGAGGTGGTGCAGGGCACGGTCACCGTGCGCGACGCCCTGGGCGAGGTCGCCGAGGCCGCCCCCCAGGAGATCCTGCGCATGCTCTCGCAGCTCGACGAGCTGATCGAGGTGCAGGGCGACGTGCTCGACCAGCTGCACGAGCGCCGGGCGCGGTCGGCCCGCCGTGCGGCCACGACCTCGCTGGCGGAGATGAACCGGATGGTGATCAACCTGCTCACCCAGGCCCAGATGACCGGCCAGGGCGGCGGCAGCGGGCAGCCGCAGCCGATGCTCAGCCAGCAGCTGCGCCAGATGTCCGAGCAGCAGTCCGGCCTGAACACCCTGGCCGAGCAGCTCCGCCGCAAGCAGGGGCGCATCAGCCAGGAGCTGCGCGCGGGCATGCAGCGCCTGCAGCAGGGCCAGCAGGGCCTGGCGGGCCAGGCCCGCGAGCTGGCCGAGCAGCAGGAGCAGCTCGAGCGCGAGGGCGGCGACACCGGGCGCCTGCTGGGCGACCTCGAGGCCCTGGCCGAGGAGATGACGAGCGTCGGCGATGACGCCGCCGACGGCCTGATCACCGAGGAGACCCTGCGGCGGCAGGAGCGCATCCTCTCGCGGCTGCTGGACATGCACAACGCCTCGCGCGAGCGCGACTGGGCCAGGCGCCGCGAGAGCCGCAGCGCCGACGAGCTGTACGCCGACCAGGAGGGGACCGAGGGTCCCCCGCTGGAGACGGCCGAGCCCGAGCAGCGGCGCTGGCGTCCGATCGAGGAGGCGCCGCCGGCCTACCGGGAGCTGGTGCGACGCTACTTCCACGAGGTGCAGCGGCTGCACGAGGACGCCGGCCGCGACGCCTCGGGGCGGACCACGACGCGCGGGGGTGACGGGATATGATGCGGCGCATCCTGACCACGGCCGTGCTGCTCGCGCTGCTGGTCGCGTCGGCGAGCGCGCAGACCCGCCCGCGGGAGCCGCGGGTGATGCCGCAGATCCGCGCCCACGACGGCGTCGGCGGCTTCTACCAGCGGCAGTTCACCCAGATCGACCAGCTCATCCGGCTGCAGCACATGAGCCGCGCCAACGCCATGCTCGAGCAGCTGGCCGAGGCGGGTGCGCCGGCGGCGGAGATCCGCCTGCGCCGCATCAAGATCGCGCTGGCGGTCGAGCAGTTCGAGCGCGCGGTCGAGCTGTGCCGCGAGGCGCTGATCGACGCGCCGCGCGACGCGCAGCTCTGGCGCCAGAAGGCCACCGCCCTGGTGGGCCTCGGCGATCCCGACCGGGCGCGCGAGTCCATCGACCGCTACCTGTCGCTGATCGGCGACCCGCGGTCGGGCTTCATCGCGGCGGTGGACGTGCTGTCGTCCGGGATGCTGCCCGCGGCGACGATCGCGCTCATCGACTCGGCGCGGACCGTGCTCGGCGAGCCGGGCTTCCTGCCACGCCCGCGCGCGGCGGCGATGCTGGCGCTGGGCGACGCGGAGGCGGCCGCCCGCGAGGCGCAGCGCGAGCTCGCGGCCAGCCCCTACAACCTGCCGTTCCTGCGGCGCGACCTGCTGGGCGAGTCGGCGCCGGCGCCGACCGAGGCGTTCGAGCGGGCGCTGGTCGAGCTGGCCTCCGAGCCGGGTGCTCCGGCCGAGCTGGCGATGCTCGCGGCCAACGCCTCGCTCACCCGCGGCGACGCCCGGCGCGCCCTCGATCTGGTCGAGCCGCACCTGGACCGCGTCGCCGCGGCGCGATCGGCGATGGCCAACGCCGGGGTCCTGCTGCTGGAGGTCCCGCTGCTCGCGGACGGGCCCGAACGCGCGGCCACCGTCGAGTACGTCCTGGCCGTCCTCGACCGCACCTCGGCGCACCCGCGCCTGACCGTGCGCCAGCGGCAACGAGCGCTCGAGAACCTGGCCTCGGCCTGCATCGTGGCGCTCGAGGAGGACCTGCTGGCCGACGATCCCGGGCGCGCGGTCGCCCGCTTCGCCTCGCTGCTCGACCGCGTGCGCGAGGGGCATCCGGAGGCCGAGCAGCTCTACGCCGCCCAGATCGCCCTGGCGAACTACACCCGCGACCGCCTCGGCGACCCGCTGGCCGCCGCGCGCCGCCTCGAGACCCTGGTCATGGACCTCGATCTGCCGGTCGAGGGCGTGGCCCTGGCGCGCCTGGCCCTGGGCGAGTGCTACCTGGCGGCCCGCGACACCGCGCGCGCCCGCTCGGTGCTCACCGCGCTGGGTCGCGACCCCGATTTCCGCGAGCCGGCCGGTCACGCCCACTTCCTGCTCGCCCGGCTCGACCTCGCCCAGGGGCACGTCGGGTCGGCGCGCGACCGGTTCGCCGCCGTCGCCCTCGACAACCCCGCCGCTCCGTACGCCAACGATGCGCTGGGCATGGGCCTGATCATCGCCGAGGAGCTGCAGAACCCCACCGGCGGACCGGACCTCCTGATGCGCTACGCGCGCTCGGTGTGGTTCGCGATCACCGACGAGCCCGATTCCCAGCGCGTGGCCCTGCGGCGCTACCTCGCGCGCGCCGAGCAACAGGTCGACCTCGAGACGCCGCAGCCGCTGCTCGAGCGGGCGCGCCTGGAGCTGGCCGAGCTCGCGCGCGCCGACGGCGATCTCGAGGCCGCGCTCGCGATGCTGGCCGAGATCGTCGAGCAGCAGCCCGACGGCCGCCTGGCGCCGCGGGCGCTGGCCCTGCGCGCGGAGATCCTCGCCGAACAGCGCGGCGACGCACCCGCCGCCCGCCGCGAGTACGAGCGCCTGCTGGCCCAGTACCCCGACTACCTGTTCGCGGGCGAGGTCCGCGAGCGATTGCGAGCGTTGCCATGAGAATCCGCCTGATCGTCCTCGGCCTGACGTTCCTGCTCGCCGCTCCGGCCGGCGCCCGGTATCTGCTGGTGCCGATGGACCTGGCGCAGACCGACCACCTGAAGGCCTACGGCCACACCTTCCACGCCCTGCAGGCGGGCGAGAAGGTGACCTGGCTGCTGAACTACCGCGGCGGCAGCTTCCTGATGCGCGACACCGCCCGCGCCCGCACCGACGCGCGGCACATGGGCGTGCTGTACGAGGAGCTCTCGCAGTCCGACGTCCAGCGCATCCAGGAGACCGTCCGGCAGGAGAACATGGAGGAGGTGCTGCTGGAGAAGCCGCCGGAGATCGTGGTCTACACCCCTCCGAACATGCAGCCCTGGGACGACGCGGTGACGCTGGCTCTGACCTACGCCGAGGTCCCGTACGAGACGATCTACGATCATCAGGTCCTGCGCGGCGACCTCGACCAGTACGACTGGCTGCACCTGCACCATGAGGACTTCACCGGTCAGTACGGCAAGTTCTGGGGCAGCTTCGGCCTGGCCGACTGGTACGTCGAGCAGCAGGAGCTGAACGAGGAGCTGGCCGCGGAGATGGGCTACGACACGGTCTGGCAGCTGAAGCACGCCGTGGCGCTGACGATCCGCAACTACGTCGAGCAGGGGGGCTTCCTGTTCGCGATGTGCTCGGCGACCGACACCATCGACATCGCCCTGGCCTTCCTCGAGGTGGACATCGTGCCGGCGGCCATGGACGGCTCGCCCATCGATCCGGGCTGGCGTGCGAAGGCCGACTACACGCAGACCTTCGCGTTCGAGAACTTCAATCTCTACACCAACCCCATGCGCTACGAGTTCTCCGACCTGGACACCAGCGACTACGCGGCGATCCGCGGCGCGGAGGCCGACTACTTCACGCTCTTCGACTTCGCGGCCAAGTACGACCCCGTCCCGGCCATGCTCACGCAGAATCACGTCTCGGTGATCAACGGCTTCCTCGGCCAGACCACCGGCTACCACGAGCGGTTCTTGAAGCGCTCGGTGATCCAGCTGGCGAAGGTCGAGGGCACGGACGAGGTGAAGTACATCCACGGCAAGCGCGGTCAGGGGACGTTCACGTTCCTCGGCGGCCACGATCCCGAGGACTACCAGCATCGGGTAGGCGACCCGCCGACGGTGCTGGACGTGTTCCCGAACTCGCCCGGCTACCGGTTGATCCTGAACAACATCCTGTTCCCGGCGGCGCGGAAGAAGCCGCAGAAGACGTAGGTGCGGCGAGTCGTCGGTCCGGTCGAGGCTTTGGTTTCGTCCGGTCCAGCGTACGCCGCTGCGAAGAGTCTCCGG
>WJIQ01000032.1 GCA_014730255.1 bacterium
AAAGCGCCTCTCCCCATCGGAGAGGCGCTTTTTTTCGAGATGGGGATGGCGCCGCCGACGCTCGACCCGTCAAGACTCGAGATGGATCCCCTCGCCGACCCCGATGGGCAGCTCCAGCCAGAACCACACGAAGACCAGCAGCACCCACAGGAAGAAGAGCAGGATGGCGTACGGGACCAGCAGCGAGAGGATCGTCCCGATGCCCATGGACCTGTCGTGCCGGCGGACCCAGCCCATCAGCAGCGGGAAGTAGACGTACAGCGGGCTGATGCAGTTCGTGATCGAGTCGCCCACGCGGTACATCAGCTGGATGAACGCTGGACTGTAGTTCAGCTGGGCGAGCATGGGGATGAAGATCGGCGCGAAGATGGCCCACTTGGCCGAACCGCTGCCGATGAAGATGTTGATGACCGCGACCAGGATCATGAACAGGATGAACATGAGCGGGCCGGTCAGGCCGGAGGCCTGCAGGAATTCGGCGCCGTTGATGGCGAGGATCGTGTCGAGCCGGCTCCAGCTGAAGAGGTTGATGAACTGCGCGATCACCAGCATCAGCACGATGTAGCCGGCGAGGTCCTTCATGCCCTTCTCCATGAACTTCAGGACGTCGTCGGCCTTCTCGATCGAGCCGGTGATCTTGCCGTAGACGTAGCCGGGGATGGCGAAGAGGAAGAAGAGCAATGGCACCAGGCCGCGCAGGAAGGGCGAGGGGACCAGGCCGCCGGTGGTCTGGTTGCGCAGGGGCGCGCCGGCCGGCACGGTCAGTGCGGCCACGACGAGCATGAAGACCAGCGCGGAGATTCCGGCCCAGCGCACGCCCCTGCGCTCGAGCGCGGTCATGCGAGGGGCTTCCTCGTAGGCCTGCTCCCCGTCGTCAGCCATGGCGAAGCCGGCGCAGCGGGGAATGGTGAATCGCGAGACCACGAACGCACCGCCGACGCCGAGTAGCAGCGTCGAGGCGATCATGAAATACCAGTTGGCGGTGGCGCTGATCTCGATGGTCGGGTCGATCTGCGAGGCCACCTCGGTGCTGATGCCCGCGAGCAGGACGTCCGTACCGGCGATGAAGAAGTTGGCCGTGAAACCCGCGGTCGCACCCGCATAGCCGGCGATGAGACCGGCGATGGGGTGCAGGCCCATCTTGCTGAAGATCAGGGCCGCGATGGGCGGAACGATCACCACGCCCGCGTCCGAGCCGATGTTCCCGCAGGCACCGATGATGAAGATCACCGGCAGCACGACCTTGCGGGGCACCGCGAAGGCGACCGTGCGCAGGACGATGGTCAACAGCCCGCTCTGCTCGGCGACCGACACGCCCATGAGCATCACCAGCACCATGCCGAAGGGCGCGAAGTGCGCGAAGTTCGTGACCATCTCCTCGAGCAGGCGGCGCAGGCCCTCACCCGAGATCAGGTTCTCCGCCTCGACGACCTTGCCCGAGCCCGGTTCCACGGCGCTGAGCCCGACCATCGCGGCCACGGCGCTGAAGATCACGATGGCGACGGTGATCCAGACGAACATCCAGAACGGGTGAGGCAGCTTGTTGCCGACGAGTTCGATCCAGCGTAGAAGTCCGCCGGCCTGGGGCGTCTCGGTCCGAGTGGTCATGTCGTCCGATCGGTTCGGCACCTCGGGGGATGCGCAGGTGTCGTGGCGAATCGCGGGCGGCACGAGAACCGCCAATCTAGGCAGCCCGGGTGGGCAGGGTCAATGGGCGAACCGTGATCCCAGGCGCCTTTTCCCGGGAATTCTTCGAAGGGGATGGGAAAGACCGTGAGCTTCCCGTCGAGCGGACCGTACGAACGTGGAGTTTCGATCCTCGCTACGCGCACTGCGGCCAACGAGATGCCAGATCGACCAGGCTGCGAGCTGGTGTTCAAAAAGCGCCTTCTCCGGTTCGAACCGGAGAAGGCGCTTTCTCGTGATCGCGGTCGAGATGCTAGCCAGCCACCGCGGCCTGACAGTCGGCGACGGGGTCGCCCGTGGTGATGGAGAGGTCGAACCTGTCCTGGAGCAGCGCGAACACGTTCGGGCTGACGAACGCCGGCGGCTTGGGTCCCAGCGCGATGCCCTTGACGCCGAGGTGCAGCAGCGTGCAGAACACGGCCACGGCCTTCTGCTCGAACCAGCTGATCACCAGGGAGAGCGGCAGGTCGTTGACGCCGCAATCGAACTCCTCGGCCAGAGCGACGGCCACCATGATGGCGCCGTAGGCGTCGTTACACTGCCCCATGTCCATGAGTCTCGGCAGCCCGAGATGGGTGCCGTAGTCGTGGTTGCGGATGCGGTACTTGCCGCAGCCCAGGGTGAGGATGAAGGAATCCTCGGGCGCGGCCTTGGCGTAGTCCGAGAAGTAGTTCCGGCCCACCTCGGCGCCGTCGCAGCCCCCGATCACGAAGAAGCGGCTGATCTCGCCCGCCTTCACCGCGCCGACGATGTCCGCCAGCCTGGAGGCGATGACGCTGTGGTGGAAGCCGACGGTCGACGTCTTCGTGAGCTCGACGGGGCAATCAGGCAGTTCCCGGGCGCGGGCCACGACCTGGTCGAGCTGGTCCTCGGTCACGATGGTGGTGCCGGGCAGGGCCACCGGTGGCACGGTGAAGATGCGGTCGCGGTAGTCCTCGCGCGGGATCACCACGCAGTTGGTGTTGGCGATGATGGCGCCGGGGAACTTCTTGAACTCGCCGCGCTGCTTCTGCCAGGCGTCGCCATAGTGGCCGGCCAGGTTGGGATGCTCGCGCAACTCCGGGTACATGTGCGCGGGCAGCATCTCACCGTGCGTGTAGACCTTCACGTCGGTGCCCTCGCACGCCCGGAGCATGTTCTGCAGCATGAGCAGGTCGTGGCCGGTCACCAGGATGCCCTTGCCGCCCTGGGTCCCCTCCTGGACCTCGGCGGGCGAAGGCTGGCCGAAGGTCTCGACGTGACCCTCGTCCAGCATCTGCATCACACGCAGGTTCTTCTCGCCGCACTCGAGCACCATCCCGAGGGTGGAATCGAGGTCGAAATTGACGTTCGTCATGGTGGAGAAAAGGGCGCGCTCGATGTACTCGTCCACCGCGGGGTCGGTCTTGCCCAGCCGTCGGGCATGATGGGCGTAGGCACTCATGCCCTTGATACCGTAGAGCATGATCTCCTGGAGACTCTGGATGTCCTCGTCCTTGCCGCAGACGCCCGGCGACGTCGCGCAGCCGGTGCCGTTCTTCGCCTGTTCGCATTGATTGCAGTACATGGAACCGTCCTCTCGTGGTGGTGCCGATCCGGCGCCGCGCCGGGTCCGGTGGGACTCGATGGACCCGAAGGTAGGAAACCGGGGGCGGCTGGGCCTTGACCCAGGTCAAGTGGAGGCGGTTCGAGGTCTGACCGGCGTGCAGAAACACGGCTAGACTGTCGCATCTCGTCGTCATTCCCGCGGCCGTCCGGGCCGGAACGCAGGTAGAGGAGGGTCATGCCGCTCACGATCGGGCTCGGTACCATGGCTCCGCGGTGTCGGGGCACGATCGGCGACGCTGGTGCCGCGCCGTCGGTCGTCGTGGATCCTGCAGATGCATTGACGATTCCGGGCACCGGCCTCCAGAGGTGAAAATCGATGACACCCCGCCACATCGCGCTCCTCTTCGTCGACGGCCTCGGCTGGGGCGCCGCCGACCCGGCGACCAACCCGTGCTGGAGCTATGGCGGCGAGCGCCTGCGCTGGCCCGCGCGGCCGCAGCCAGGCGAGGTCGTGCCGGTGGCCGATGGCGGCTGGGCCACTCCCATCGACGCCTGCCTCGGCATCGACGGCCTGCCCCAGTCGGCGACCGGTCAGACGACGCTCCTGACCGGGGTCAACGCGCAGGCCGTGCAAGGGCGCCACCTGTCGGGTTTCCCGGGGCCCACGCTGCGGCCGGTCGTCATGGAGCACTCCGTCCTCAAGCAGTTGACCGAGCTCGGCCGCCGCGCAGTCTTCTTCAACACCTTCCGCTCGCCATGGTTCGACCTGCCGCGCGAGCGCCAGCTCCGCATGTCGGCCACCACGATCGCCAACCTGGCGGCCGACCTGCCCTTCTTCGACG
>WJIQ01000208.1 GCA_014730255.1 bacterium
CAGCTGCTGCGCACGCCGGTCAACCTGTTCCCGCAGGCGATGGTCGACGTGCTCGCCGACCTCGGTCAGGTCTTCGGCGCGGACACCATGTTCGCCTATCACTACGACCTGCCCGCCGGCGTGATCCGGCGCTGCGAGCACTGGCACAAGGGCACGAACTCGCCCCTGCTCGAGGAGCACCCCATCGAGGCGGTCGCCTGGGCGCTCGAGCGCCTGCAGATGGGCGAGACGGTGATCTTCAGCGACCCCGACGAGCTGCCCGACGACCCGGCGGTCGCCCGGTACTCGCGCTCGCTGGGCGTGCGCTTCATCCTGCTGGTGCCGGTGTTCAACAAGGACGGCAAGCACTGGGGCGTCCTCGGCGGCCATTTCGCCCAACCGCCGGCCGACCGCGGCCTCGGCCTCGAGCGCGTCCTGCGCAACCTGGCCGACGTCTACGCCGCCGGCCGCAGCCACTACGTCGCCGACCAGGAGCTGCAGGAGGCCTCGCGCGCCGCGGCGGAGAGCGCCCGGGTCAAGAGCGAGTTCCTGGCCAACATGTCCCACGAGATCCGCACGCCGCTCAACGCGGTGATCGGCCTGGCGGACATCCTGCGCGGCCTGTCGCCCACCGAGGAGCAGGGCCACTACCTCGACATGATCAACCAGGCCGGCGACGCCCTCCTGGGCATCATCAACGACGTGCTCGACATCTCCAAGATCGAGGCCGGCCAGCTCGCGCTCGACCCCGTCGAGGTCGACCTCGCCTCGGTCCTGAACGAGGTGGTCGACATGATGGCCTACCACGCGCAGCAGCGCGGCCTGGAGCTGGTCTACCACCTCGATCCGGACGCCCGCCTGCGCACCGAGGTCGACGCCGTGCGCCTCAAGCAGATCCTGATCAACCTGCTCAACAACGCCATCAAGTTCACCGAGACCGGCCACGTCTCGCTGCGCGTGCGGCGCGAGCAGCGCGACGACGGGCCGTGGTGCCGCTTCGACGTCGCCGACACCGGCATCGGCATTCCCGAGGCGACCCTCGAGACGATCTGGGACAAGTTCACCCAGGCCGACGCCTCGCACACCCGCAAGTACGGCGGCACCGGCCTCGGCCTGGCCATCAGCCGCAACCTGATCGAGCTGATGGGCGGTGAGATCTCGGTCACCAGCAAGCTGGGCCGCGGCACCCGCTTCACCGTGCGCGTCCCGCTCGAGGGCACCCTGCCCGACGACCTCGCCCCGTTGCCCGACCCCGTGCTCACGGGCCGCCGCGTGGTCGCGATCACCCCGAGCCCGGCCGCGCGCGAGAACCTCGCCGCCTACCTGCGCGACCTCGGCCTGCAGGCCGTCGCCCTCTCAGGCACCGACGACCTCGCCCTGCACCTGTCCCACGGTCCGGTCGATGCGGTGATCGTCGACGCGCAGATGGACTCGCACACCCTCGATGCGGTCTGCCGGGCCATCGACGCCGGCGAGGCGTCGCCCCCGCGCCTGTTGCTCACCCCCCTGGGCGACGATCGCGACCGCGCCGCCCTGCGCGCCGAGGGCTGGCAGGGCTCGCTCCAGAAGCCCGTCCGCCGGCCCGCCCTGCGACGGCAGCTCGTCCAGCTGCTGAACCCGGCCGCCGCGGCGACCGCTCCGACCCGGGACGACCGGTCGGACGCGACGCTCTCGGGCACGCACGTCCTGCTGGTCGAGGACAACGTCTTCAACCAGAAGGTCGCCACGCGCCTGCTCGAGGAGCTGGGCTGCGAGGTCACCGTCGCCGAGCACGGCGAACGCGCCGTCGAGCTGGTCACCACCGAGGGTTACGACCTGGTGCTCATGGATTGCCAGATGCCGGTGATGGACGGCCTGGAGGCCTCGCGACGGATCCGCGCCCTCGACGACGAGGCCCGCCGCCGCGTGCCCATCGTCGCCATGACCGCCAACGTCGTCGGCGACCATCGCGAGACCTGCCTCGCCGCCGGCATGGACGACTTCGCCAGCAAGCCCATCAACAAGAAGACGCTGCGCGAGGTGGTCGAGCGCTGGGCCCGCCAGGGCGAGCCCGAGCCGGTGGGATGATCGCTCGTCGGGGTCGTCGGATCAGCCGTGGTCGCCGAACTTCTCGCGCAGCCGCTCGATGGGCCACGTGTTGACGATCTGCGCGCAATCCAGCCCCATCTCCCGCGCGATGTCCACGCCCTGCCGGTAGTCGACCAGGCGGGCGGCGCGGTGCGCGTTGGGATTGATGGCCAGCAGCACGCCCAGCTGGGCGGCGAGCTTGCAGTGCGTCGTGTCCAGCTCGGGCGTCGACGGGTTGGCGTCCAGCTCGACCACGGTGTAGGTCTCGGCCGCGGCCTTCAGCAGGCGCATCATGTCCAGCGGCACCGGCGGGGTGGCGGTCATGTACGCGCCCACCGGCTTGCTGACGATGTTCACCGACGGGTGCCGCACCACGCGCAGGGCGGCCTCGGTGTAGCTCTCCTTGGTGTGGCCGTCGGGGTCGGGCAGGTCGGCCAGCACGTAGTCGAGCCGGTCGAGCACCGAGGTGGGCAGGAGCAGCTCGCCTTCCGGCGAGACGTTCACCTCCACGCCGTGCAGGACCTCGAAGTCGGGGAACTCCCGCTTGAGCGCCGCGATCTCCTCGTGCTGGTGCTCCTCGTCCTCGGCGTCGAGCCCCTCGGGATGCTCGGCCGAGCGCATGTGATCGCTGATGCCGAGGTACTCGAGCCCGAGGTCGCGGGCGGTCTCCACCATGCGCCGCAGCGAGTGCGCGCCATCGGCGTAGCGGGTGTGCGAGTGCAGCAGCCCGCGCACGTCGCAGGGC
>WJIQ01000209.1 GCA_014730255.1 bacterium
CGCCAAGCTGCGCATCAACCCCGGCAACATCGGCAGCCGCGACAAGGTGCGCGAGGTCGCACGCGCGGCCGCGGACAAGGGCGTGCCCATCCGCGTGGGCGTCAACCGCGGCTCGCTGCACAAGCGGTACCGCGAGCTGGCCATGATCGACCCCGCCGGCGCGCTGGTGCAGAGCGCCCTGGACGAGCTGGAGGTGCTCGCCGCGGTGGGCTTCGAGGACGTCGTCGTCAGCCTCAAGAGCAGCGAGCCGCACGAGGTGATCGATGCCTGCCGGCGGTTCAGCGAGGTCTCGGACGTGCCCCAGCACCTGGGCGTGACCGAGTCGGGGACCCTGCACGCGGGCACCGCCCGCAGCACGGCCACCCTGGGCGTGCTGCTGGCCGAGGGGATCGGCGACACGGTGCGCATCAGCCTGGCGGCCGATCCGGTGCACGAGGTCCAGGCGGCCTACCACATGCTGCAGGCCCTGGGCCTGCGCGAGGGCTACGCGCGGGTGGTGGCGTGCCCCACCTGCGGTCGGGTCGAGGTCGACGTCATGGACCTCGCGGCCAAGGTCGAGGAGCTGGCCAAGGACCTGCCCGCCGACAAGATCATCTCGGTCATGGGCTGCATCGTCAACGGCCCCGGCGAGGCCAAGCACGCCGATCTGGGCATCGCCGCCGGCAAGAGCAAGGTCGCCATCTACCGCCAGGGCGAGCTGCACCGCAACATCGACAAGGACGACCTCGAGCCGGTCCTGCTCGAGGAGATCGAGCGGCTGCGCGGTTAGCCCGGATCATTCACGAAGGGCCTGCTGCGGCCGTTTTCCTCGGCCTCGCGACGGCCCTTCGAGAATGATCCGGGTTAGGCGCTCAGGTTTCCCCTCATCCGGACGATCCTGTGGGCGTGACGAGGGACCTGGACCCTTTCATGCCCACGCCGTGGCGTGCGGCCGGGATACGCGATGGACGTGATCCTTCCCGATCAGCTCGATAGCCTGCTCGCCGACAAGCCGACCAGGGCCGCGGCCGAGCCGGGGACGACGGCCGCGCCGTCGGAGCTGGCGCGGTTCAGCCAGCAGCTGCGCGCGCTCAGCTCGCTCAACACCCGCCTGATCTGCATGGAGGCCGATCAGCCGGTGTACGGCGAGATGGTCGAGGGCGTCTCCCGCGTGATGAACATCGAGGTCTGCGCCCTGTTCATGGCCGCGCGCGACCAGCAGCACCTCGTGCTCGAGGGCGTGGTCGGCGTGGACGTCGCGCCCGAGGACCAGCGGCTGCACCTGGACGACCACACGCGCCCGGCGGTGCAGGCGTACCAGGAGGAGTACCTCGTCCACGTCGTCGACGTGCTGATGGCCCCCGGCGCGGTCCCCATCTTCCCGGGCGTGCGCTCGCTGATGGCCCTGCCGATCATCGGCCGCGAGGGCGCGGTCGGCGTGTTCGTCTTCGCGCGGCAGGACCCCGGCGGCTTCGGCGTGGGCGAGATCGACCTGGCCAGCATGCTGGTCGATCAGATGGCCTACCAGCTCGAGAACTACCGCCTGATCCGCCAGCTCTCGTCCAGCCGCGACGCCGTGATCCACGGCATGGCGCGACTGGCCGAGTCGCGCGGCGGGGACATGGGCGGGCACATCGACCGGATCTGCGCCTACTCGCAGCTGCTCGCCCAGCGGCTGCAGGGCATGCCCGGCTACCTCGGCGTCGTCCACGACGAGTGGGTCTCGACCCTGACGCGCGCGGCCGCCCTGCACGACATCGGCAAGGTCGGCATCCCCGACGCCATCCTCTGCAAGCCGGGCAAGCTGACCGACACTGAGTACGAGGTCATGCGCACCCACGCGCAGCTCGGCGCGGACATCCTGCGCGATCTGATGTCCACCCACGGCGCGTTCCCGATGCTGGAGATGGGCACCGAGGTCGCCCTCTGCCACCACGAGCGCTGGGACGGCCAGGGCTACCCGCGCCAGCTCGCGGGCGACGCGATCCCCCTGTCGGCGCGGATCGTCTCGGTGGTCGACGTCTACGACGCGCTCACGAGCAAGCGCGTCTACAAGTCGGCCTGGACCCAGGAGGACACCCTCGCGCAGCTGCGCGACATGGCCGGCGCGCAGTTCGACCCGCGGCTGGTCGAGGTGTTCCTGCGCGAGCCCGGCGAGCTGGAACGGATCCGCGAGCGCTTTCCCGACTAGCGGCCGTCGCGCGGTCCCCGGTCACGCCGGCTCGACGCCCCGGTGCACCCCCGGCTCGGCGAACAGGTTCTTCTCCTGCAGGCAGACCGCCGTGCCCGCGGGCGCCCGGCGCGGCTTGCGCACGTACCGGCGCTCGGTGTAGATCACCGGCACCAGCGCCGAGTGGCGCGCCTTGCTGTGCAGGGCGGCCAGGGCGGCCGCGCGCTCGAGCACCGCGCGGGGGACCTGATCGGGCCGCCCGCCGGTACGGATGATCACGTGGCTGCCGCCGACGCCCTGGGCGTGCAGCCAGAGATCGCGGGGGTGGCTCGCCCGGTGGGTGAGCTGGTCGTTCTCCTCGCTGCTGCGGCCGACCCAGACCTCCCATGCGTCGTCGATACGGTAGCGCCGGAACGGACGGGCCGGCTCGTCGGGCGCCTGCACGCCGGTGGTGCGGCGCTCGCTGAGCACGTCGGGATGCGCGCGCCGGAACGCCTGCAGCGCGGCCAGCCGGTCCAGCGCCGCCCCGGTGGTGTCGCCGTCTGCCTGGTCGGGGCCGGCGATCAGCGGCGCGAGGTCGCCCACGAGCGCCTCGGCGGCCGCGAGCTGCGCGCGGGCGTCGGCGAGGCGTCCGGCGACGACCTCGCGGCCGCGCTCGCCCTTGCGGGCCTGCTTGAAGAGCCGCTCCAGGTTGGCGTGCGGAGCGAGCGCCGGGTCGAGCTGGATGGTGCGCTCGGTGCCGTCGCGCGGGTCGGTCAGGGTGACCGACGCCTGGCCGCGGGCGACGGTGTGCAGGTAGGCGGCCAGGGTCTCGGCGTCGCGTCGGCGGGCCTCGCCCCCGTCGGCGCGGTCGAGGTCGCGCGCGAGGTTGGTGACCAGGCGTCCGGCCGCATCGCGCGCGCGGGTCGCCGCCCGGCCCAGCGCCTCGGCCAGGGCGATCTCGCGCTGACGCACCAGGCGATGCAGGCCGGCCGCCGCCCAGGCGTCGACCTCCTCGGCCGCTGCGGGCGCGGGCGGGGTCGCACGCGCGGGTCCGGGCGCGACCAGGCACGGGTGCGGCGATCCGAACGCGGTGTACAGCACGCGGTGATCGGCGTCGAGCAGGGTCAGGCCGCCGCGGCTGCCGAAGAGCTGCTGCCGCAGCCGGCGCCGGCCGCCGCCGGTGTCCAGGTCGAGCTCGACCACGAGGTCGTCGGCGAGCAGGCCGCCGCCGGTGAGCGTCGCATCGCGCAGCAGCTCGACCAGCGGATCGCCCGTCGTCGGGGTCAGCGAGGCGTGCAGGGGTCCCGGCAGGGTCCCGGCCAGCGGCGCGATCATCACCGCGCCCGGCAGCATGGTCAGCATCAGCGCCGGCCGGTCGTCGCCCACCAGGTGCAGGCGGACCCAGCCCGGGCCGACCACGGTGCGATAAAGCTGGCGGCCGCGCACGCCCGCGAGCCAGGACTCCAGCAGCGGAGCCAGCCGGTCACGGTCACGCCAGGGCACGGCCGCGGTCACGGCGTCACCGGAAGGTCAGGCCGAGGGTGAGCTTGAGGTCGGGCGCGTCCTCGATGCCCAGGCGGATCTCGCCGAACAGGTGCCGGTCACTGCGGATGTCGTAGGTGCCGCCGACCACGACCGAGAGCGCGAAGTCGGTGGAGTCCGCCCCGTCGCCGTCGTAGCGCGTGAGCACGGGCCCGCCGCCGGCGTACAGGCCCCACGGGCCGACGGCGAGCTCGGTGAAGTCGTAGACCACGTCGCCGTTGACCGCGATGAGCGTCCCGTCGCCCGAGCCGACCTCCAGCGAGGGCACGATCAGCAGGTTGGTGCCGAGCCGGCCGACCTCGGCGTGGCCGCCGAGGTGGACCTGGTCGAGGCTGCCGGACGAGGTGTAGCCCACCCGGGGGCCGAAGGCGACACCGCCGGCGGCGGCGGTGGCGACCGCGAGGGTCAGGGCGGCGAGCGCGATGATGGCCTTCTGCATGGCTCCTCCTCGAAGGCGACGGTCCGGGCGGGGCCCGCCTCGTGCGGGCGCGCCACATTGTCGGCAGAAACGCACGCGGCGTCCATCGGGTTTCGGCCACGTCGGCGAGCTTGTGGATCGGCCGGCGGTCGCCTAGCATGGAGCGGCCCGATCGTCCCGCCCGCCGGCGGGGTCCGCCGGTCCTCGCGGCCGGCCCAACCGAAAGGATCCCCATGCTCAGCATGACAGGCTTCGGCAGTGGCGAGGCCACCGTCGGTCCGGTCACGGTCACGGTCGAGATGCGCGCGGTCAACCACCGCTTCCTCGACGCGTCGCTCAAGCTGCCGACGGCGCTGCAGTTCCTGGAGATCGAGGTCCGCAACCGCCTCAAGGACCGCGTCGCCCGCGGCCGGGTGACCTGCGCGGCCACCCTGGCCATCGACCCCGCGGCGTCCGCCCCGAAGCTGGAGCCGGCGCGCCTGGAGGCGGCGCTCGCCCTGCTGCGCGATGCGGCCGGCCGGCTCGAGAAGACCACCGGCACCCCGCAGCCCATCGGCCTGGATCACCTGCTGCGCGTGCCCGACCTGTTCATGCCCGCCCAGGCGGACCTCGACCGCGACCAGCTGAAGGCCGCGTTCGACCCCGCGTTCGAGGCCGCGCTCTCTGGCCTGGAGGCGATGAAGCGGCAGGAGGGGCAGAAGCTGGTGGCGGAGATGCGCGAGCGCCTGGCGGCGATCGAGACGGGGCTGGCCGAGGTCGAGACGCTGGTGCCCGCGGCGGCCGAGGAGGCGCACCGCAAGCTCCAGGAGCGGCTGGCCGAGCTGCTCGAGGGCGAGGTCGAGCCGCAGCGGCTGGCCCAGGAGGCGGCCTTCCTGGCCGACAAGGCCAACATCAACGAGGAGTGCGAGCGCCTGGCGATCCACCTGCACCATTACCGCGAGGCCCTCGACGGGGGCGGCCAGGTGGCCAAGCGGCTGAACTTCCTGCTGCAGGAGATGCACCGCGAGGTCAACACCATGGGCTCGAAGACCAACCTGATGGCCATCACCCAGCTCGTGATCGGCCTCAAGGACGAGGTCGAGTCGCTGCGCGAGCAGGTCCAGAACCTGGAGTAGGCGATGATCCTGCTGATCTCCGGGCCGAGCGGCGCGGGCAAGAGCACGGTCTACCGGGAGCTGATGCGGCGCGAGCCGCGGCTGGTGTTCTCGGTCTCGGCGACCACGCGGCCGCCGCGCGAGGGCGAGCGCGACGGGGTCGACTACCACTTCCTGAGCGACGCGGAGTTCGACCGCCTGCTGGCCGAGGACGCGTTCCTCGAGTGGGCCGAGGTGCACGGCCGCCGCTACGGCACGCGCCAGGCCGACCTCGACCGTCTCGAGGCCGCCGGCCGGATCCCGCTGCTGGACATCGACGTGCAGGGCTGCGTGCAGGTGCTCGGGGAATGCGGCGACCGCGTCGTCTCGGTCTTCCTGTGGCCGCCGTCGTGGTCGGTCCTGGAGGACCGTCTGCGGGGGCGCGGCACCGACGGCGAGGAGACCATCGCCACCCGGCTCGCCAATGCCCGCTGGGAGGTGGGCTTCGCTGACCGCTACACGTACTGGGTGGTGAACGACGAGGTCGACCGGGCCGTCGCGGCGCTCGAGGCGATCATCGCCGGCCGGGGCGAACCGTACCGGCGCGAGAACGTCCCCAGGCCGCTTCGCCCTTGATTTTTGCGGAACCTGACCTATACTTCGTCGGTTGCACGACGAAGCCGGGGCTGCCGCTTGCCGCGCCCCGGTCGTCTCGTCGTGTCCACCGGGCCTGGTCGCGGTGCCCGGTGCGAGGATCCGACGACATCCCGGGATCCTCCGTCATCATCGATCCAGGACGAGGTGGGACCGAATGACCTACATCCCCCGCAAGAACGTCACCGATCTGATCCCGAACAAGTTCGAGGCCATCCGCGTGGCCGCCCTCGAGGCGCGGCGCCTGAACGCGCGCGCCCGCACGCTGGACGTCAACCTGCCGGGCAAGATCACCAGTTTGGCTGTCAAGCGGCTGCTCGAGGGCAAGGTCAGCTGGTACGACCGCCGCGAGCGCGAGATCGCCATCCGCGAGGAGGCCGAGGCCGCCGAGACCGCCGAGGCCGCGGAGGAGTAGCTCGTGCCGCGCGGCCACGTCCTGCTGCTCGTCACCGGCGGCATCGCCGCCTACAAGGCCTGCTACCTGACCCGCCTGCTCCGGCAGGCGGGTTTCGCCGTCAAGGTGGCCATGACCGACGCGGCGCAGCACTTCGTCACGCCCATGACGTTCCAGGTCCTGAGCGAGAATCCCGTCGCCACCGACCTCTGGGGCGAGGGCCAGAGCCACGCCCTCGACCACGTCGAGTACGCCCGCTGGGCCGACGTCGCCGTGATCGCGCCCGCCACGGCGAACGTCCTGGCCAAGCTCACCCACGGGATCGCCGACGACATCGTCTCCACCCTCCTGCTCGCCCACCCCGGCCCGGTGATCGCCGCGCCGGCGATGAACGACAACATGTGGGCCCACCCGTCGACCCAGCAGAACCTGGGCACCCTGCGCGCGCG
>WJIQ01000210.1 GCA_014730255.1 bacterium
GCGATCCCCGCCGGTCCGCCGCGCCGCCCGTCCATCAGACGTTGAACCTGATCTCGATGACGTCGCCGTCCTGCACCTCGTACTGCTTGCCCTCGAGGCGGACCTTGCCGGCCGCCTTCGCCGCCGCGTGGCTGCCGGCCGCCATCAGGTCGTCGTAGGCGCAGACCTCGGCGCGGATGAAGCCGCGCTCGAGATCCGAGTGGATGACGCCGGCGGCCGCCGGTGCGAGGGCGCCGCGGCGCACGGTCCAGGCGCGGCACTCGTCCTCGCCGACGGTGAAGAAGCTGTGCTGGTCGAGGGCGGCGTAGGCGGCGCGGATCATCAAATGGGAGGCGGGCTCGTCGATGCCCAGGTCGGCCAGGAACTCGGCGGACTCGGCGGGGTCGAGCTGGGCGAGCTCCTCCTCCACGGCGGCCGACAGGACGACCGTCTCGGCGCCGGCCTCACCGGCGGCGGCGAGCACGTCGTCCGCCGGGGGCTCGCCCTCGGCATGGTTCAGCACGGCGATGAGCGGTTTGAGCGTCAGGAACGCGTAGCCCGAGAGCAGCTTGCGCTCGTCCGGGTTGAATGTCAGGCCGCGCAGCGGCTGCTCGGTCTCGAGCTGGGCCTTGAGGCGCTCGAAGAGCGGCGGCTCGAGCGGGGTCTCCGCCTTGCCCTTCAGGCGCGTCTCCTTGGCCAGCTTCTCCAGCCGCTTCTCGACCACCGCGAGGTCGGCCAGGATCAGCTCGAGCGAGACGGTGGCCAGCTCGCCCGCGGGATCGGGCGCGCCGTAGCCCCCGTCGAAGCAGCGGACCACCTGCGCAAGGGCGTCGACCTTGCGGGCGTGCTCGAGGAAGCGGGTGGCCTCGCGGGCGCCGTCCGCCCCGGCGCCGGGCTGGAAGCCGGGGCAGTCGACCCACTCGATCCTCGCGTGGGTCGTGCGCTTCGGCCGGTACATCTCGCTGAGTCGGTCCACGCGCGGATCGGGCACGGTGCCGACCGCCAGGTGGGGCTCGACCCCGCCCTGCCCGGTGGGCAGGCCCGCACCAGTGACGATGTTGAAGAGGGTGGTCTTGCCGGAGAACTTCAGTCCGATGATCCCGACCTGCACGCCGCGCTCCTTCCGGGATGGGGTCCGGCGCCGGGATGGCGCCGGATCGGGCGCTCAAGCTCGCTCGCGAGGCCGGGGCCGTCAACCGTGAAGGAGGGGTCGACCGCCCGGAGCGATCAACCTTCGGGGTCGTCCTGGTAGGCCGGCTCGACCGTGTTGCTGTAATCGGTCCAGGGGCCGGCGCCGGCGGCGTTGACCCCGCGGACGCGGACGATGTAGGCCGACGTCTCCCAGTCGGTCGGAAGGCCCTCGAACTCGAAGATCTGCTCGGCCTGGTCGGGGTCGTGCTCGGCGGTCAGGGTGTCGATGCGGTCGTTGTACAGGTCGCGGATCTCCACCTCGTAGTGGTCGACCGGCCCGCCCTCGGTGGGCGCGAGGAAGCGGCAACGGAATCTCGGAGCGCTCTCGTCGTCGCCCAGGGACACGCCGAACGCCGCGACCATCATGATCAGAAAAACGCCTGCGACCAGTCGGCGCATGGGGTTACCTCCCTGGGCAAACAAGGTGCCCAGAATCTTGTCTTTCCTGTGGGCCCGTGGAGTATATCGTAGCAGGGTCGCCCCCCGCGGCGCCAGTGCAGATCCGGTATGAGTCGCCGGCGATCCGAGGACCAGGTGAGGATCAGGGACGATCCCCGGAACTGGTACCCATCCTGCACGGTGCGGGACACCGCCATGACAGGGAGGTCCCGATGTTGAGACTCGATTCCGCCGCCTTCTCGACCCTCGTCCTGCTCGCCGTGGCGGCCGCCGCGGCGGCGCCCGCGCGCGAGATCGTCGTGCCCGTCGACGCGGTATCGATCCGCGCCGGGCTGAACCTGGCCGAGCCGGGCGACATCGTGCTCCTGGAACCGGGTCGCTACCACGAGCCCTACCTCGAGCTGAAGGACGGCGTGGTCGTGCGCGGCGACGTCGACGACCCCGCCGCCGTGGTCGTCGACGCGGGCGACATCAGCAACGTCTTCGTGGCCCGGAACGTCACCGACGCCCGCATCGAGGGGCTGACCATCGTGGGCGGCCTGGTCGACGGTCCGACGCGCTTCCTGTCCAGCGGCAGCGGCGTGCTCGTCAGCCTGTCCGACGTGACCCTGCACCGCGTGCGGATGATCGGCAATCACGCCGAGTACGCCGGCGGCGGAGTGCGCGTGCTGCACGGCTCGGTCGAGATCTCCGAATCGGAGTTCATCGCCTGCACCGCCGGCAAGGGCGGCGGGGCCATCGATCTGAGCTACAACAGCGAGGCCCGCATCACCGACACGCGTTTCGAGGGCAACCGCGCGCAGTGGGGCGGGGCGATCTCGGCGCGATCGAACTCCGCGTGCATCATCGAGCGCTGCGACTTCCTGGTCAACGAGGCCGTCGAGCCGGTCGACCTCGGCGGCGCCTTCTTCGCCGACTACGCCGCGAGCGTCAGCTTCTTCGGCTGCCTGTTCGCCGGCAACACCGCCAGCAAGGGCGGGGCGGCGTGCCTCAGCGAGGCCGTCGCGGGCTTCGGCAACTGCACGGTCGACGGCAACTCGGCCGACGAGATCGGCGGCGGCTTCCTGCTGCGCAGCGGCAGCCTCGTGCTGGACCACAGCATCGTCAGCGGCAACACGGGCGAGGGCGTCGCGGTCGAGGCAGGGCAGGCCTGGATCACCACCACCGACATCTTCGGCAACAGCGGCGGCGACTGGATCGGCCCGATCGAGATCCTCCTGGAACAGGGCGGCAACCTGTCGGCCGACCCCCTGTACTGCGACGAGGACGTCTACACCCTGTCCGAGGACAGCCCCTGCGCCCCGGCGCAGAGCGGCGTGGGTCTGATCGGCGCGCGCGAGGTCGGCTGCGAGAACGTCTCCATCGACCTGCAGTCGTTCACGGCGAGGGTGCAGGGCACCGAGGTCCAGCTGGCCTGGGTCGTGGTCGACGCCGACGGGTGGGAGTTCCGCCTGACCGGACGCAGCGAGGCCGGCCAGATGCAGCCGGACTGGACGGTGCGCCACAAGGCGGGTGACGAGCCGGGCCGGTTCACGGCCACGGACAAGCCGGCCCGGGCGCTGTTCCCGGTGCTGTACCGGCTCGAGGCCCGGGAGTCGGCCGGGGCCGACTGGCTGCTGCTGGGCGAGCGGCGCGCCGAGGCCGATCCCATCCGGGACGGTGGCCTGGACATCGGGCGCGTCTTCCCCAACCCGTTCAACCCCAACGTCACCATCGAGCTGCGGCTCGGCGAGGATGCGCCGGTGCGCGCGGTGATCTACGACGTGCAGGGCCGCCGGGTGCGGACCCTCGTCGACGAGACGCTGCCGTCCGGGCGCCATGCCCTGACCTGGGACAGCCGGGACGACCAGGGCCGCGAGCTGTCCACCGGGACGTACCTGCTGCAGATCATCGGGAACGGCCCGGTGCAGACGCGCAAGCTGCTGCTCGTGAAGTGACCCCTCCGCCGGCCGGGCGCGACGCTCAGCCGGTCCAGCGCACCACGACGCCGGCGGCGGGCTTGCCGTCGGCGTCGAATCCCTCCTCGTGGACCAGGACGCGGGCGGTCGGCCACAGGCCGGCCGCCTCGCCGCGCGCCAGCCGGTGCCGGGGCCGTGGGTTGCCGATGTAGCCCGGGGCGTGGCGGAACGTCCGCAGCATCACCGTGGCCCCCGGCGCGAGCACCCGGCCGAGCGCGCGCACCAGCGGCCGCTCCAGGTAGCGGAACATCAGGGCGGCCGACCAGGGCCCCGCTGGCAGCGCGTCCGCCTCGCGCAGGTCGGCCCGTCGCCAGTCGACCCTCACGCCGGCGCTCCCGGCGAGCTGCCGGCCGAGCGCCAGGGCCTCCTCCTGATGGTCGACCGCCGTGACGCGGTACCCCCGGCGTGCGAGCCAGACCGCGGCCCGGCCACTGCCGCAGCCAAGATCGAGCACGGGGCCGTGCGCCGGCGGCGGCAGCAGGTGCGCCCATCGCGCCAGGAACGCGGGCGGCGACCAGAGCGTGCCGCTGCGCGGTCCGACCTCCCGCAGCGTCGGCGGCACGGCATCGTCGGCCGCGATCGCGCAGGCCAGGGTCCGCTCCCGACCGCGCGCATGGAGCAGGCCGGCGACCAGGCCGGCGGTGTCGCGGTCGCCGGCGATCACCACCAGGGGCTCGTGGCGTGCGGGCAGGAGGATCGAGGGGACCGTGACGCCCAGGGCGTAGTCCACGGCGCCGGGTCCGGCGTCGATCACGGCCGGATCCAGCGGTCGGGACAGCGCCCCGCGCACGTGACCGCAGGCGAACGCGTCGGCCGGGCGCACGTCGACCACCCGGCCGTCACGGGCGGCCGCACAGCCGGGAAGCTCGTGGGGGGCGAGCCACTCGATACCGGCCGGGTCTGCGGGCATTGGGGGCTCCTCCGGGCCATGCGAACCCGCCTTGGCGGGCATCCGCGGTTCTGATAGGATGGCGCGACGTCGAGGATCCGCTCGTCCGGTCCGACCGGGAGGCCTTCGTGGAGCTACGCCATGCCCTCTTGCCGACCCTGGCCGGTCCGCTGCTCGCGGTGGCCGACGAGGACGGCCTGCGGCACCTGAGCATCCTCACCGAGGCCGACACCTGGCCCCTCGAGCTGGCCGACGTCGCGCACGACATCGCCGCCCAGGCTCGCCAGGCCGCCACCCTGATCGAGGACAGGGATCACTTCAAACCCCTCGCCCGGCAACTCGGCGAGTACTTCGCCGGCGAGCGGCACGCGTTCGACCTGCCGCTCGCTCCGGTGGGCACGACGTTCCAGCAGCGGGTCTGGCAGCAGCTGCGCCGGATCCCCTACGGCGAGCTGCGCACCTACAGCCAGCTGGCCGGCGACCTGGGCGAACCGAAGGCCGCGCGGGCGGTGGGCCAGGCGGCGGCCCAGAACCCGATGCCGATCCTGATCCCCTGCCACCGTTTGCTGGGAGCGCGCGGTCGGCTGGTCGGGTTCGCCGGGGGCACCGACCTGAAGGCCCGCCTGCTGCGCCTGGAGGGCCACACGCTGGCGGCCGGTCAGCGCGTCCGGCCCCCGCGCCTGTTCTGAACGTCCGCCGTCGACCGGACGAAGTGCTGGCTTGCCTCGACAGGCCGCCCGAGTATCATGAGCGAAACCGCCCACCATTGGTCCTGCCAGGAGCGTACCATGCCGAAGATCCGGAAATTCATCGTCACGCCGAGTCTGCCGCCGAAACTCCAGCCGCTGCTCGACATCGCGCGGAATCTCTGGTGGGTCTGGAACCCCGAGGCGATCGAGCTGCTGCGCCGGGTCGACCCCGACCTCTGGGAGGAGCGCCATCACAACCCGATCGCGGTGCTGGGCAGCCTCTCCTCCGACCGCATCAGCGATCTGACGCGGGACCAGGCGTTCCTCGCCCACCTCGAGTCGGTGCACGACGATCTGCAGCGCTACCTGAACCAGCCCTCCTGGTTCGACACGCACCACGACCACCTCAAGCAGTCGACCGCCGCCTACTTCTCCTTCGAGTTCGGGCTGCACGAGTGCCTGCCGCTCTACTCCGGCGGCCTGGGCGTGCTCGCGGGCGATCATCTGAAGTCGGCCACCGACCTCGGCGTGCCCCTCGTGGGCGTCGGCCTGGCCTACCAGCACGGGTACTTCCGCCAGTACCTCAACCACGACGGCTGGCAGCAGGAGGACTACCCGGTCAACGACTTCTACAACATGGCCATGTCGCTCGAGCGGGGCGACGACGGCGAGCCGGTCATCATCCACGTCGACTACCCCGGCCGCCAGGTCAAGGCGCGCGTCTGGCGCGTGCAGGTGGGCCGCAACCCGCTGTTCCTGCTCGACGCCAACCTGCCCGACAACCGCCCCGAGGATCGCGAGCTCACCAGCAAGCTGTACGGCGGGGACATCGACATGCGCATCCGCCAGGAGATCCTGCTCGGGATCGGCGGCGTCCGCGCGCTCAGGGCCATGGGCATCGACCCGGACGTCTATCATCTCAACGAGGGTCATTCGGCGTTCCTCACCCTCGAGCGCATCCGCAACCTGATGGCCGAGCAGAAGTACCCGTACGAGACCGCGTTCGAGCTGGTCCGCAGCACGAGCATCTTCACCACCCACACCCCGGTGCCGGCGGGCAACGACCACTTCGACCCGCAGCTCGTGCGCACGTACCTCAAGCCGCTCGCCGACCAGCTCGGCCTCGGCATCGAGGGCCTGATCGACCTCGGACGGCAGCGCCCCGGCGATGCGCGCGAGACCTTCTGCATGACGGTCCTCGCCCTGCGCCTGAGCCAGTTCGCCAACGGCGTCAGCGAGCTGCACGGCCACGTCTCGCGCGACATGTGGAAGCAGGTCTGGCCCGGCGTGCCGGTCAACGAGCTGCCCATCAGCCACATCACCAACGGCATCCACACGCGCAGCTGGCAGTGCTCGGAGATCGCCCGCCTGTACGATCGCTACCTCGGGCCGCGCTGGTACGACAAGCCGACCAACCACATGGTCTGGGAACGCGTCACCCGCATCCCCGACGCCGAGCTCTGGCGCGCGCACGAGCGCATGCGCGAGCGGCTCGTGGGCTGGGTCCGGCGGAAGCTGCGCCAGCAGCTCGAGTCGCGCGGCGCCAGCCGCTCGAACATCAAGGCCGCCCGCGAGGTGCTCGACCCCGAGGCCCTCACCCTGGGCTTCGCGCGCCGGTTCGCCACCTACAAGCGCGCCACCCTGATCCTCAGCGACCCCGAGCGGCTCGACCAGATCCTCAACAACCCCGACCGCCCGGTGCAGATCATCTTCGCGGGCAAGGCGCATCCGCGCGATCACGGCGGCAAGGAGCTGATCCGGCAGATCGTCCACCTCGCGCAGCAGGACCGCTTCCGCAAGCGCATCGTCTTCCTCGAGGACTACAACATGGAGGTCGCGCGCTACATGGTTCAGGGCGTGGACATCTGGCTGAACAACCCCCGCCGGCCGCTCGAGGCCTCCGGCACCAGCGGCATGAAGGTGCCGGTCAACGGCGGCATCAACTTCTCGGTGCTCGACGGCTGGTGGTGCGAGGGCTACGACAAGGAGAACGGCTGGGCCATCGGCGCCGGCGAGGACTACGAGGACCCCGAGTACCAGGACCAGGTCGAGGTGACCGCGCTGTACGAGATGCTCGAGAACGAGATCGCGTTCATGTACTACGAGCGCTCGAGCGACGGCGTGCCGCGCGAGTGGGTCCGCGTGATGAAGAACTCGATGCGCACGGTCAACGCCGAGTTCAACACCAACCGCATGGTCGAGGAGTACACGCAGCGCTTCTACGTGCCGTGCTTCGAGCAGTCGACGCGCCTCAGCGAGAACGATGCCGAGGCGGCGCGCGAGCTCGCGGCCTGGCGCCAGGACGTGGCCGGCAAGTGGCCGGCCGTGCGCGTGATCGACATCGACGCCGAGGAGCAGGAGGCCCAGCCCATGGGCTCGCGCTTCGCGGTGCGGGCGCGGGTCGACCTCGGCCAGCTGTCCACCGAGGACGTGCTGGTGGAGATCTACCACGGCCTGCTCGATCGCCACGGCGAGATCCAGACCGGCGAGAGCGAGACGATGATGCTCACCGGCGACGCGACCAGTGGCGAGGTCGACTACGCCGGGGAGATCCCGTGCCGCCGGTCCGGACTGCGCGGCTTCACCGTCCGCGTGATCCCGCGCAACCCGCGGTTCCCGCTCAGCCGCTTCGACACCGGCCTGATCCGCTGGTACGGCGAGGACGCGCCGGCGCCCGCGACGCAGAACGTCACGAGCTGAGCGGCGACAGGCACGCCGGCGACGACACGATCGGCCCACCCGACGGTGGGCCGATCTCTTCCTCCCCCGGCAGATTATCGCGCCCTCGACGGCGGCATGAGCCGGATCTCCTGAGGATTCAGCCACTTCGTTGACGGCTGAGCACCCCCGACCGCCGTCTTGCTGGCAATGCATCTCGTTTGCATCTGGCGCGAATCATGCTTCACGGCCGGGGTGTTCGCATTCCGACCGCCACGATGGGCGGCCGATCCTGTCCCCACCCGCAAGGAGTACACCGATGAAACCCGATCGCATCGCGATGCTCATGCTGATCGCCCTCTTGAGCGTCGGCCTGCTGGCCGGATGCAGCGACGACGACGATTCCGACGACCCCGCCGGTCCCGGCGGCGGCGGCGGCGAAGACACCACCGCGCCGGAGGTGATCAGCTTCGCCCCCACGTCCGGCGAGACCGGCGTGGCCGCCGACGAATCGATCGTGATCACCTTCAGCGAGGCCATGGACCCCGCCACCGCCGACGGCGAGATCACCCTCTCGACCGGCGCGGTGACGGACCTGACCTGGACCGACGACCGGACCGTCTCGGTCGACCACGCCGCCTGGAGCGAGGGCGCCGAGGTCACCGTGACCGTCGGCACCGGCATCGCCGACACCGCCGGCAACCCCCTCGAGACCGCCCGGAGCGTGACCTTCTACGTCGCGTCGACCGACCTGGTCTTCCTGGGCAGCGATCCCGAGGACGGCGCCGTCGACGTGAACCGCAGCACCATCGTCACGCTCCTGTTCTCCGACGAGATGAACCTGGACACCTTCGACGGCGCGGTCACGCTGACCGACGAGGCCCAGACCGATCTGGCCTTCCAGCTCCACGAGGGCGACGGCAGCCTGGTGATCGTCGATCCGGACGAGGACCTGCCCGCCGACGAGACGATCTCCCTGACGGTCGCGGCGACGGTCCAGGACTTCGCCGGCCGCAGCCTCGACGCGCCGGTCTCGGTGAGCTTCACCACCGGCCAGGACGTGGACACGACGCCGCCGTCGATCGTCGGCTTCGAGCCGGCCAGCGGCCAGGAGATCGATCCCGGCACCACGTACCTGAGGATCACCTTCAGCGAGGGCGTCATCCCGGACAGCGTCACCCCCCGGCGCATCGACGCGGCCTTCTTCGGTCTGGTCGAGAATCAGGACGCCGATCCGGTCTGGTCGGACGACTACACCACGCTGACCGTGCCGCTGCCCACCCCGCTGCCCGCCGGACTGCCCATGGAGGTCACCTTCGCCGACTACCGCGACCTCGCCGGCAACGTGCAGTCGGCGTCGGCGACCTGGACGGCGACGGTCGCCGGGACGGCGGACTACTACCCGCTCGAGGATGGCCACCGGTTCGAGTACGAGGAGTACAGCGCCTGGGGCAATGTCGGCGACGACACGCCCGTCGACGAGTCGACCTACCGCGCATACATCCAGTTCGATGCCATGGGCGGCGGCGAGTTCCACCGGACCTGGTACGACGAGACCTACACCTCGCCCGACGACTGGGAGATCATGCAGAAGTCGGCCAGCGCGCTGGAGTACCTCGGGTTCGGCGAGGTCGACGGCGACGAGACCATCGAGGTCGTCTTCGACGAGCCGTTGACCTTCGTCACCCTGCCCCCGGCCGGGACCTGGAGCGACCAGGCCGACGCCACCGTGCCCGGCGAGGGCACGATGACGCTGACCGGCGAGGGCGAGTTCGTCTCCGAGTCGGACCTGCTCTGGCTGCCCGGCGGCGAGGGTCATCCCGAGCTGTTCTGGAAGGACGTGCGCCTGGTGGTGATCGAGCACACCATCGCCGCGGGGCCCGACCTCGTCGAGACCGGGGTCGATTCGCTGTGGCTGGCGCCCACGGTGGGCATCGTGCGCTACAGCACCTACAACGTCGACGAGATGGCCGACGAGTGGGACTACGACGCGGGCACGGTGGCCGTGCCGGGCATCCGCTGACGCGGGCGCCGACCCGCGCCCCATGACCGGAGCGAGCCGGGCGCCGCGAACCTCGCGGCCCCGGCTCGCCCGCGTACTCGCACCGGAGGATCGCCGCCGCCCCCGCCTCAGAGCCCCGGCACGATCCCGCGCAGGTCCTCGACGTATGCCTCGAACGCCCGCCGGCCCCCGCGCGTCATCCGCGCGAGGGTGCGCGGCTTGCGGCCCACGAACTCCTTGCGGATCTCCACGAGCCCACCGGCCTCCAGCTTCTGCAGATGCACCGAGAGCGTGCCGTCGGTCAGACCGACCGCACGCTTCAGCTCGGTGAAGGTGCGTCCGCCGGGGTTTCGCATCAGCTCGGAGAGCAGCATCAGCCGGGCTCGCCCGTGAATCAGCGGCGGCAGCGGCGTGCGCTCGTCCGACCCCGGCGCCGCCGACTTGCTGGCCACGACCCCTGGCCTCCTTGCCGGGGTTGGCGGCGTCGCGGCGCGTGGCCCGCGGGCCACCGGTCTCGTCGCGATCCGTGCACGGGGATGCCGGGGTCGGGTCGGTCGGGGAGAAGACGAGGGGGGTGGCCAGCACCCAGGACCGGTTCAACCACCCCCCAGTCTGCCGTCCGAACCTCCTGTTCGGCCCCTTGCGGGGGTCCACGATCCGTCCGACCCGGCATGTCGTCCATCCAGGCAGGGCGCCTTCGTAGCGCCGGGATCCACCTCCGTGCGGATGCCAGCCTGCCGACGACCAGTACTTTATAATTTGAAGTACTTCACCTTGTCAAGCTTATTTTCGGGGGCGAACCGCCCGGCGGCGCTCCGCCGATTCCGTGCTGGACTCGCGCGACCGGGAATCTATCTTGGGCGAACGTGGCGTCGGCGGCCGGCCGCACGGCGCCAGAAGGTCGAACCGGGCCGGACGTCGGCCGCGACAGACGCCGAGGAGGTGGGTCGATGAAGACCGCGAAGTACATCGAGCTCGAGGAGCGTTACGGGGCGCACAACTACCATCCCCTGGACATCGTCATCAAGAAGGCCGAGGGCGTCTGGGTGACCGACGTCGAGGGCAACGAGTACATCGACTTCCTCGCGGCCTACAGCGCGGTCAACCAGGGCCACTGCCACCCCCGCATCCTGAAGGCGCTGCGCCGTCAGGCGGCCAAGGTCACGCTCACCAGCCGCGCCTTCCGCAACGACCAGCTGCCGCACTTCTGCAAGGAGATCTGCGAGCTGACCGGCTTCGAGCGCGTCCTGCCCATGAACTCGGGCGCCGAGGCCGTCGAGACGGCGCTCAAGGCCGCGCGCAAGTGGGGCGAGAAGGTCAAGGGCGTGGCCAGGGACCACGGCGAGATCATCGTCTGCA
>WJIQ01000033.1 GCA_014730255.1 bacterium
CTCGGCCAGCTCGATGGACTCCAGCCGGGCGCCGATCAGCTCGACCCCGTGGCGCTCGAGGGCGCCCCGCTCGGCCAGCTGCACGGCGAGATTCAGGCCGACCTGGCCACCGACGGTGGGCAAGAGCGCGTCCGGCCGTTCCTTCTCGATGATCGTCTCGACCAGGGCCGGGTGCAGGGGCTCGACGTAGGTCGCGTCGGCGAGCGAGGGGTCGGTCATGATGGTCGCCGGGTTGCTGTTGACCAGGATCACCCGGTAGCCCAGCGCGCGCAGGACCTTGCAGGCCTGCACGCCGGAATAGTCGAACTCGCAGCCCTGGCCGATGGTGATCGGGCCGGAGCCGGGGATGAGGATGCTGCGCAGATCGTCACGCGTGGGCACGGTGCGCCTCCTGACGGGCGTCGATGAGGGCGATGAAGCGATCGAAGAGGTGGTCGCTGTCGTGCGGACCGGGGCTCGACTCGGGATGGTACTGGACCGAGAACGCCCGCAGGGCCGGGGCCTCGAGCCCCTCGCAGCAGCCGTCGTTGAGGCTCACGTGCGTCATGCGGGCCGCCGCGGGCAGGGATGCGGGGTCGACGGCGAAGCCGTGGTTGTGCGCGGAGATGATCACCCGGCCGGTGTCCAGCTCGCGCACGGGGTGGTCGCCGCCGCGGTGGCCGAACTTCAGGCGGAAGGTGCGCGCCCCGAGCGCCAGGGCCAGGATCTGGTGGCCGAGGCAGATGCCGAAGATGGGCCGCTTGCCCAGCAGGTCCTTCACCGTGGCGATCATGTCGGCGACGGCCGCGGGGTCGCCCGGGCCGTTGCTCAGGAAGACGCCGTCGGGCGCGAGGGCGAGGATCTCGTCGGCCGCCGTCGCGGTGGGCACCACGGTGAGCTTGCAGCCGCGGGCGGCCAGGTGGCGCAGGATGTGGCGCTTGATGCCGCCGTCGATGGCGACCACGTGGCGGGTGGACGCCTCGCACGGGCCGGTGGGGTCGTCGGGGCGCCACCAGCGCTGGCCCTGCGACCAGCCGTAGGGCCGGGCGGTGGTGACCTCGCGCGCGAGGTTGCGGCCGGTCATGTCCGGCAGGTCGCAGGCGGCGGCCTGCAGGGTGGCCGGGTCCAGCTCGCCGCCGGCGGCGACGGCCCCGCGCAGCGAGCCGTGCTCGCGCAGGTGCAGCACCAGGGCGCGGGTATCGAGGCCGTGCAGGCAGGGCACGCCGCTGTCGGCGAGCCAGTCGTCGAGGCCCTGCTCGGCGCGCCAGCTGCTGGCCACGGGGCTCAGGTTGCGGCACAGCAGGCCCGCGGCCTGGATCCGCTCGCTCTCCTGATCGAGGGCGCAAACCCCGGTGTTCCCGATGTGCGGCATGGTGAGCGTGACCAGCTGCCCGCGGTAGCTCGGGTCGGTGAGGATCTCCTGGTAGCCCGTCAGGCTGGTGTTGAAGACGACCTCGGCGGCGGTGACCGGGCAGGGGCGGCTCGAGCGTGCGGCGAAGACGCTGCCGTCCTCGAGGACGAGCAGGGCGGGCAGGTGTGGGGTCATGGGGAGCTCCCGGTCTGGGGACGTGGGGGACCGGGAGGGGATTGTAGTGAGGATGGGAATGGTCGTCTAGATGTTAATCCGTTGCGCGATCGCCGGGCCGTGCGCACGGCGTACCCGACGGCACGAACGGCACCCCCAGCCCCACGACCAGCATCGGGATCACGAATCCGCTCTTCAGCGCGTGGATCGCGTCGGCGGCGCCCACGTGGTCGGTCAACTCCAGGGCCAGGATCGCCACGGGTAGCGAGGCGACGTAGACGCCGAACCCGGCCAGCCCGCGGCGCCAGGACGGCCGCACGCCGAAGCGATGGGCGATGTCCAGGAGCAGCAGCGGGAGGGCGGCCAGCAGGGCGTAGCACCAGCGATCGAGCGCGCGGTACGTGCCGACGCCGTACTCCACCGCGTACAGGAACTCCATCGGCCCGTACACGAAGTGGCTGCGCAGCGCGGCCTCGACCAGGGGCTCGAGCAGGACGGCGGCGACCACGAGCGTCACCAGGAACAGCGCCCGCTTCCACCAGGGCCGGACGCCGCAGAAGAACGCCAGCCAGCCCAGGAACAGGGCGATGCCGACCGGGATCGCCCGGTGCTCGTATCCGATCCAGGTCAGGCCGACCCAGCCATGGTGCTCGACCTCGAGGCGCCAGAGGGCCGCGCTGGCCACCGCGACGATGATCAACGAGACCCAGGCAATGACCCGGCGCGTCGGCGAGGGGAGGTGCATGGGGGCTCCTTGGTCATGCTGGTCTCGATACGAGCTCGGATCCGCGCATCCACGATCGCGATGCATCCCGTTACAGGAGGGCGCACGCGGAGTTCCAGGCCGGAATCGGTCTTGATTTCATGTCAGCATTCCTGTAATAAATCGGACTGAAACGGAACTCATTTCCGACAGCGGCGTACACCGGGTTCGACCCTGGCCGCGAGAGCCGTGGACCGAGCAAGCGACGACGCCTCACCTGCAAGGAGATAGACCCATGAAGAAGACCGTGATCCTGACCGCCATCCTCGCCCTGTCCCTCGGCGCGTTCGGCATGGCCTCGGCCGGCGACTGTGGCAAGGCCACGAAATCCGCCAAGGCCGCCAGCGACTGCAGCTCGCCCTGCGACAAGACCGAGATGGCCCAGAAGGCCAGCGCCAAGGCCGCCAAGGACGGCTGCTGCCCCATGACCGCCGCCAAGACCGCCCACGCCGCCGCGCTCGAGAAGAGCGGCTGCGAGAAGACCGCCAAGGCCGCGTACGCCAAGGCCATGGGCGAGGCGGCGTACACCAACGCCCTGGCCGAGAAGCACTGCGAGGCGACCGCCGCCAAGGCGACCTACGCCTACGTCAAGGAGCAGACCGGCTGCGCCACGACCGCGGGCATGGCCTACAAGCACGCCGTGGCCAAGGCCGCGCACGACAAGAGCCTGGCCGAGCACGGTTGCGCGAAGTCCGCCGAGAAGGCCTACGAGAAGGCCGAGAAGGCCGCCAGCGCCAACCTGGCGAAGCTGCAGAAGAGCGACGGCACGGACGCCTCCTAGCACGGACATCCGTTCAGCAGCCAGCGAAACGCCCGGGCCACGTGGCCCGGGCGTTCGTTCGATCGGCGGGCGGGCGCGGCTACTTCGCGATCACCATGCGCCCCTCGCGCACGCCCTCGGGCAACGTCACGCGGTAGAGGTACACGCCCGAGGCCCGGTCCGTGCCGCTCCAGGTGAGCGACGTCCGGCCGGGGCTGGCCGTGAATGCGCGTCGGGACACCCGCCGCCCGGCGAGGTCGAACACCTCGAGCAGGCCCGCCCCGCCCCGCGCGCTCACCAGGCGGATCGACGTGGTCGGGTTGAACGGGTTGGGCGCGTTGCCCAGCAGCACGAGTCCGCCTGCCGCGGGCAGCACCGGCGTCGTACCCTGCTCGTCCATCTCCCAGGTGTCGCCGTCGACGGTGTACGTGCCGAAGCCGTCGGTCGTGATCTCGACGTGGCCGCCGACCACGTCCAGGTGCGACGGCGGCAGCACGTACCCGTTGCCCGGCGTGGTCTGGTAGACGAAGACGTCGCGCACCAGCAGGCGCTGCATCGGGTCGTCGTGCGGGTGACCGTAGGGGTTGGTCGCCCCGACGGAGATCACCGCCACCTCGGGAGTCGTCGTGTTCAGGAAGAAGGCGTTGCTGCTGGTGTAGCTGCCGTGATGGTTGACCTTGTAGACCTCCAGGTCGGCCTTGCCCATGGCCGCGAGGTCCTGGGCGATGGAGGTCTCGATGTCGTCGTGGCCGCTGGCGTCGGTGCCGATGAGGTCGCCGGCCTGGAAGTAGTCGAAGTCGCCGCACTCGACGAGCAGGGCGATGCAGTACTCGTTCTCCAGGCTGCTCTCGTCGTGCGGCTGGCCGAGCTGGCCGTTGCCGTTCAGGCCCAGGCAGGTCACGGTCACGCCGTCGCCGAGGTCGAAGACGTGGCCGTCGGCGATGGTGAAGCGGTTGCCGGCCACCGCGCTGGCGTAGCTGGTGTAGGTGAGCGTGGTGTAGGTCCAGCCGCGGTCCCAGACCCCGCCGCTCGCGCCGGTGTGGCTGTACACCTCGTCCAGGCCGCCGATGTGGTCGGCGTGGTAGTGGCTGGCCACGATGTAGTCCAGCGACTGGATGTCCTGGCCGGCGAGGTAGGGCAGGATCGTTCCGGAGCCCTGGCCGTTGGGTCCGCCGTCGAACAGCAGGGTCTGGCCGCTGGTCGAGCGGATGAGCGTGGCGTCGCCCTGGCCGACGTCCAGGACGGTGATCGAGACGCCGGCCGACGCCATCGAGCAGGCGACGAGCAGCAGGAGGCCGGGGAGGACGGCGCGCATGGGGGACCTCGCGGAGAAGTGACCAGATATCAGATTCCGTAAGAAGATAGCAGAAAGCCGGCCGCCAGGAAAGGCGGCCGGCTCGCATCGGGGGTCGACGACGGTCAGCTCTTGGCCACGAAATCCTGCAGCCACTTGATGGTGACCGACTTGGGCCGCTCGATGGGCGCCATCATCGCCCGGTTCCACACCGACTGGGCGCACATGCCCATCACGCGGGAGACCGAGAACATCACCGTGTAGTACGGGAACTCGGTCATGCCGTAGTGATAGAGCAGCGAGCCGCTGGCGGCGTCGACGTTGGGCCAGGGGTTCTTGGCCTTGCCGTGCTCCTTGAGGACGTCCGGCACGACGTGGAACACGCGGTCGACGATCTGCACGATCTCGTCGTCGGAGAAGTGCTCCATGCCGAACCTGCGCAGCGCGTCGAACCGCGGATCGGTCACGCGCAGGACGGCGTGGCCGTAGCCGGGGATGACGCGACCGGAGTTGAGCGTCTCCCAGGCGTACTCGCGGAGCTGCTCCTCGCTGGGCACGCCGCCGAACTGATCGCGCACGTGGAGGACCCACTTCAGGCACTCCTGGTTCGCCAGGCCGTGCAGCGGACCGGACAGGCCATTCAGACCCGCCGAGACCGAGTAGAAGATGTCGCTCAGGGCCGAGCCCACCAGCGAACAGGTGTGCGCCGAGACGTTGCCGCCCTCGTGGTCGCAGTGCAGGACGAGGTAGAGCCGGACCATGTCCGCGGCCTCGTCGCCGAGCTGGTCGAGGCCGAGCATGTGGGCGAAGTTCTGCGCGTAGTCGAGGTCGGGCTTGGGATCGATGCGCGGGCCCTTGTCGAAGCGCATGCGGTAGATGGCCGCGGCGATGGTCGCGATGCGCGCCTGCAGGGTGAGGCAGTCCTCGAGCATCGAGTGCCAGAACTCGGTCTTGGCGACGCCGGCGTTGTACGCCTCGACGAACTTGCTCTCGCCCTGCATGCTCAGCACCGCGGTGTCGAGCATGCACATGGGGTGCGAGTCGTCCGGCATGGCCTTGAGCACCTGCCAGACGTACTCCGGCACCACTGCACGCTTCGCCAGCTCGGCACGCAGGTGCTCCCGCGCCTCGTCGTCGGGCAGGTCGCCGGCGATCAGAAGGTAGAAGATGTCCTCGACGGTGTGGTCGGTGAGCTCGCCGAGGGGCGTGCCGCGGATCATCAGCCCCTTGTCCGGCGGAACCTCGCTGGTGTCGCAGACCATGCTCTTGACGCCCCGGGCACCGCCCATCGCCTGGGCCACGGTCACCTCGCTGATGACCTTGTCCCCGTGATTCTTGGCCAGGTCCTGGAGCTGACCCCGCCAGATCGGGATCTGCTGCTCCAGTCGGTCGAACAGATTCGCCATGCCATCACTCCTCGTCGACCCCGGCTGCGGCCTCCGGGGCATGGTCCGATCGTGCAACTCCGTGCCGACATACTAAATGAGTTGACGTTTGCGGCAAGCATACACCAAGTGACCCGTCCGCGTACAGGGACCCGTCGAAGAGGGTGGTTGCCACGGCGACCCTGGCGTATTTTGTTGGTCGACCAGAGCCCGAACCGACCGCCATCTGAGGAGGACCGCGGATGACCGACGACGTGAAGGAATGCGTCCGGATCCTGGACGAGGCCGTGAAATTCGAGGAGACGGGCATGGCCTTCTTCCTCGACCGCGCCGAGAACGCCCCGAGCGAGCTGGAGCGCAACCTCTTCCGCTCGCTGGCCGATGACGAGAAGGGGCACAAGGCCTACCTGCTGGAGCTCAAGCAGCAGCTGCTGGCCAACAACGACCCCGAGGACATGCAGCCCGAGGACGATCACGAGCATCGCACCGCGCGCCAGATCTTCGAGTCGGCGCTCGAGAACGCGTCGGACCCCTACCAGGCCGAGGCCTCCGAGCTGGAGATCATCAAGGGTGCGATGGACGTCGAGCGCCGCGGCTACAACATGTACACGCGCGCGGTCGAGACCGTGCAGTCCGAGCGGGCCAAGAACATCTTCCGTGAGCTCGCACGCGAGGAGCAGCGCCACTACGCGCTCCTGAAGAACACCTACGACTACATGGCCGACCCCGAGGGGTGGCACGGGTTCGACGAGAGCCCGATGCTCGACGGCGGCTAGGCCGACCCGCACCGACGATCACGACGCGGCGGCCGCCTCAGCCGGGCGGCCGTCGTCTTGCCGGCGAGGAGACTCCCCGTGACCGATGCCCGCGCCTTCTTCACCGACGTGGTGGCCATGGCGCCCATGGCCCAGGGTGGCAACCTGCCCTACCGCCGGCTGTGCCGCGAGTTCGGCGCCGAGCTGACCTGCAGCGAGATGGTCGTGGCCGACAAGCTGGTCAAGGGCGGCGAGAGGCCCCTGATGCGCCACCACCCCAGCGAGGAGACCTTCGGGATCCAGCTCTGCGGCAAGCGTCCGGAGACCCTGGCCGAGGGCGCACGGATGGCCGTCGCGCAGGGCGCGCGGTTCGTCGACCTCAACTTCGGCTGCCCCATCGACCTGATCACCCGCCGCGGCAGCGGGGCGGCGCTGCTGAAGAAGCCGCGCAAGCTCGCCCAGCTCGTCGCCACCGTGCGCGAGGCGATCGACGTCCCCCTGTCGGTGAAGATCCGCAGCGGCTGGACCGAGCAGCGCATCAACGCCGTCGATGTCGCGCGCGAGGCCGAGGCGGCCGGCGCCGACGCGGTGGTCGTCCACGGGCGGACCAGGGCCCAGCGCTACAAGAAGAGCGCCGACTGGTCGGTGATCGCCGACGTCGCCGAGGCGGTCACGATCCCCGTGCTGGGCAATGGCGACATCATGACCCCGTGGGACCTGGAGCGCCGCCGCCGCGAGACGCGCGTGCGCTCGTTCCTGATCGCCCGCGGCTGCCTGATCAAACCCTGGGTGTTCCGCGAGCTGCTCACCGGCGAGCCGTGGCGGCCGACGGTGGCCGAGCGCTGGGCGGTGATGCAGCGCTACTTCGAGTTCGCGCGCGAATACTTCGGCGACGACGAGAAGGGCCTCGGCCGCTGCCACCGGTTCGTGATCTGGCACCTGCACTTCTGGCACCGCTGGCGCGACTACACGCGCGCAGACTTCGACGCCCACCTGCCGGACTCGTTGATCCAGAGGCGCGAGGACCCGCGCGAGATCGACGATGCGGAGGAGCGGCTCCTGATGAGCCCGGACGAGGCCGACCACGAGGTGATCTTCGAGCGGCTGGTGGGTGGCGATCACCCCGGAGTGGGGGTGGGCCTGGAGCGGATGATCTCGGCGTGACCCTCGCGGCGGCGGTCAGCGTAGGAGCGCCCGCACCGCCGACCACGTGCGGCGAGCGACCGGCGTCTGCTCGGCCGTGACCCGGCCGCCGATCTCCCCCTCGGGCCACAGGTCGGTGTGGATGACCACCGAGACGCCCTCGGCGAGCAAGCCCGCCAGCTGCCGCGGCGTCGGCTCCCAGACGCCGATCTTGGGCGTGCCGAGCGGCAGCATGTGCACGATCTGGCCGAAGTTGCCCGCATCGCCGGCATGGATGTGGGCGACGAACTCCTCGCCGAGCAGCCCGCTGTAGGTGATCTCGTACGCCACCTCGGTCTGCGCGTCGTCGAGCACGAGGCGCGCGAAGCCGGTCGCGGGCGAATCGGTCGCCGGCAGGGTCCCGTCGAGGGCGCCGGTGAAGACGGTCTCCGCGTCGGCCGTGGCCGCGGCGGCGAGAACCAGGGTGGCCAGGGCGAGGCGGGCGATGAGGGCGGCGAACATGTTCGGGTCCTTTCGTCGGGCTGGCGCCGCTCGCGGGCGCTCGGGCCGCGGTCGAATCGGGTTCCATTTTTTTAAATCTAGATCGAATTGCTCCTTGAGGCGACCCGGCCGGCCTCGCCGTGGCCTGGTTGACAATCGGACATCATTGGCTGACGATACGGCGCGCTCCCCGGAGATCCGCGCGTCCACGATCCGCCCGGCTGCACATCGGACTCCCAGACGGCGCAAGCATTCGTGGTCGCCGGCGGTTTTCCCTGGACCGCCGACCAATCTGTACTTGCCGGAGCGATCGACCGATGGACGATGATCGTTATCGCCGGATCAAGCAGCTCACCCAGCACGCCCTGGAACTGGACGCGGCGGAGCGGGCGGCGTACCTCGACCGCGAGTGCGGCGGCGACCAGGCGCTGCGTCGCGACGTCGAGGCCCTCCTGGAGCTCGATCGCTCCGGCGAGGACGACATGACGATCATGAACATCCCCGAGCCGCAGGACCTCACCGGCACGACCATCGGTCCCTACGAGATCACCGAGCGCCTGGGCGAGGGCGGCATGGGCGTGGTGTACCTGGCCGCCCAGAGCGCGCCGCTGCGTCGTAAGGTCGCGATCAAGGTGATCAAGCTGGGCATGGACACCCGCGAGGTAATCACGCGGTTCAAGTCCGAGCGGCAGGCGCTCGCGCTGATGGATCATCCGAACATCGCGAAGGTCCTCGACGCGGGGGTCACCGACACGGGTCGGCCGTACTTCGTCATGGAGTACATCCAGGGCGTGTCGCTTACACGCTACTGCCGCGACCACGGCCTGGGTTTGCGGCGCCGACTCGACCTCTTCATCCAGGTCTGCCGCGGCGTCCAGCACGCGCACCAGAAGGGTGTGATCCACCGCGACCTGAAGCCGGGCAACATCCTGGTGACGGAGGTCGAGGGCAAGCCGGTGCCCAAGATCATCGATTTCGGCGTGGCCAAGGCCACGGGCCAGCACCTGGCCGCAAGGACGTTCTTCACCCAGCTCGGCCGGGTGATCGGCACGCCGGAATACATGAGTCCCGAGCAGGCCGATCTGGGTCACCAGGACATCGACACGCGCAGCGACGTGTTCTCGCTGGGCGTGGTCCTCTACGAGCTGCTGACCGGGGTGCTGCCCATCGGTCGCGACGAGCTGCTGCGAGCCGGCTACGACAGCATCGCGACGCTGGTGCGCGAGGCGGTGCCGCCGCGGCCGAGCACGCGGTTGACGTCGTCGAGCACCGGGCCGAAGCAGCGACGCCGGGACACCACGGTCGAGCCCCGCACCTGGGGCAAGCGGGTCCGGGGCGACCTCGACTGGATCACGATGAAGGCGCTGGAGAAGGAGCGGGAGCGGAGGTACGCGACCGTCACCGATCTGGTGAACGATCTCGAACGCCACCGGAACGATCAGGTCGTGCTCGCCGGACCGCCCAGCCGGACCTATCGCGTGCGGAAATTCGTCCAGCGTAACCGGACGGGCGTCGGGATCGCCGTCGCCCTGGTCATCGCGCTGATCTCGTTCGGCGTCTGGCAGGCGGTGCAGTCCCGGATCATCGCTCACCAGCGGAACGAGGCCATGGCCAGCCACCGGCTCGCCCTGGCAGAGAGCCACCTGGCGACCGATCCGACCGTCGCCGTGGCGTTCGCGCTGGCCAGCCTGGAGATCTCGGACCAACTCCGGACGCGGGCCGTCGTCCGGCAAGCGTACACGCGCGGTCCACTCCGGATCGAGCTTCCGCGATGGGATGGGCGCGGCAACCCGCTCTGCTGCGCCGCCAGCCCCGACGGGCGTTTCTGTGCGTCGTCGTGGTCGCACAC
>WJIQ01000034.1 GCA_014730255.1 bacterium
CCCATGATCCGCGAGACGCAGGTGGGGAACACGATGGCGTCCACCGTCGCCGGCGGCGTCTCGGTCATGAAGTCGAGGTTTCGCGGCGGCCGGGGCTGCGTGTCCACCCAGGCCGGCAGCGGCCAGCCCGTGATCCGCCGCGCGAGGGCCACCGATCCCCGCACCGTGCCGGCCCCCAGCACGCGTTCGAGGCCGTGCGCCCCGCGCAGGGCGAATCGGATCAGCGATTCCGTCGTGCCCGCATGGTCGACGATCCACCTCGCGAGGCGATGCGGGATCGCGCCATGATTCTCGTCCCGCAGGCGCTTGACCATGTGTCCGGTGTCGATGCCCACCGGGCAGGCCGTCGAACACAGTCCGTCGGCGGCGCAGGTGTCCAGGCCGTCGTACCGGTAGTCGGCGAGCAGCGAGCCGATGGTGCGGTCGATCACCGGGCCATCGCCGTTCGCCCGCGGCCGGGCCTGGCGTAGCCGCTGCACGTGCCGCAGCACGGCGATGCGCCGGCGCGGCGAGAGCGTCAGATCCACGCTCGGGCACACCTTCTCGCAGAACCCGCACTCGACGCAGGCGTCCACCTCGGTCGCGGCCGACGGCAGGTGCTTCAGGTTCCGCAGATGCCCCCGGGGATCGTCGTCCAGCACCACGCCCGGATTCAGCACGCCGGCGGGATCGAGGATCTGCTTGAGGCGGCGCATCACCGCGTAGGCCTCCGGCCCCCACTCCGTCTCGACGAAGGGGGCGATGTTGCGTCCGGTCCCGTGCTCGGCCTTCAGCGCGCCATCGAAGCGACCGACGATGAGCTCGACGAGGTCATCCATGAAGGCAGCATAGCGGTCGCGCGCGGCGTCGTCGTCGAACCGCTGCGTGATGACGAAGTGCAGGTTGCCGTCCTTGGCGTGGCCGAAGATGATCGACCCGCCGTAGCCGTGGCGGTCGAAGAGCTCCTGCAGGCCCTCGACGCAATCGGGGAGCCGCTCGACGGCGACGGCGACGTCCTCGATGATCACCGCGGTCTCCGCCGCCCGCACCGCCCCCACCGCCGGGTACAGCCCCTTGCGCGCCTTCCAGATCAGCGCCTGCCGCACCGGGTCCTGGGTGAACTCCGCCGGCCGGGCGAGGTCCAGCGAGTCCACCGCCGACGCGATGGCCGGGCGCAGGGCCTCGAGTTCCTCCGCCGTGGCCACCTGGTACTCGACCAGCAGGGCCGAGGACCCCGCGTGGAACTGCACGTCCTGGCCGAGCAGCTCGCGCGCGACGTCATCGACCGCGGCCAGACTCGCCCGGTCGAAGAACTCCACCGCCCGGGCACCGGACGCGGCGAGCACGCGGGTGGCCGCGGCCGCCTGGGACGGCGAGTCGAAGAGCATGAAGCTGGTGGTCTTGACCGGATAGGTGGGCAGGGTCTCGAGGGTGGCCTCGGCGATGAAGGCGAGCGTGCCCTCCGATCCGACGAGCACGCGCGGCAGGATGTCGATGGGCTCCTCGTGGTCGATCAGAGCGTTGAGCGCATAGCCCGTGGTGTTCTTCTGGCGGTACTTGTGGCGGATGCGCTCGACGAGCGCCGGGTCGCCGAGCACGTCGGCCCGCAGCTGCCGCAGGCCCGCGGCCACCTGCGGCGCCTCGCGCTCGAGGGTGTCCGCGGCCCCGGGCGCCGCGGTGTCGATGAAGGTGCCGTCGGCGAGCAGGATCCTCGCTGCGGTGATGGTGTGGTAGGCGTTCTCCACGACCCCGCAGCACATGCCGCTGGCGTTGTTGGCGAGGATGCCGCCCATCATGCAGCTGTCGATGGAGGCGGGGTCGGGCCCGATCCGCCGTCCGAGGGGCTCGAGGTACCGGTTCACCCGCGCCCCGATCACGCCGGGCTGCACGCGGACGCGCGCGCCGCCGTCGACCGCCGCGATGCCCTCCCACGCCCGCGACAGGACCACGAGGATGCCGTCGGTGACGGCCTGTCCGGACAGGCTGGTTCCGGCGGCACGAAAGGTGACCGCGACGCCCAGATCGCGACCGACGCCGACCACGCGCCGCACCTCGTCCACGTCCAGCGGGTGGACCACCGCCCGGGGCAGCAGATGGTAGAAGCTCGCATCGCTGGCGTAGGCCACCAGATCGATGGGCCGGGTCTGCACGCGGTCCGGATCGGCGACGGCCTCCCGCAGGCGCGCGTGCAGGGTCGCGATCTCCGCCGTGGCGGCGCGCGCGGTCACCGGTATCAGGTTCGTCCTGTCCATGCGGCCTCCGATCAGAAGACGTCGGGGAACAGGGCCAGCATCAGCAGCGAGGCCATCAGGCCCACCACCAGTCCGTAGACCAGGAAGGGCCACACGGTCCGTCGCAGGATGATGCCCTCGCGTCCGGACAGTCCGACCACGGCGCACACGGCGACGATGTTGTGGATGCACACCATGTTGCCCATGGCGCCGCCGGTGGCCTGCGCGGCCACGGTGATGACCCGCGACAGGCCCAGCTCGGTGGCCACGCCCCACTGGAACTCGGCGAACAGCAGGTCGCTCACCGTGTTCGAGCCGGTGATGAACGAGCCCAGACCCCCGATGAACGAGGCGACCAGCGGCCAGGCGTTGCCCACCCCGGCGGCGACCACCTCCGCCAGCGCCAGCGGCATGGACGGCAGGCCCTGCGGGTTGACCGCCGAGAGCCGGAAGATCGACACCAGCGCCACCGCGAAGACCAGCGCGATGGCCGGGTTCTTCATCTTCGCGATGGACTCGCCCCAGGCCTGCCGCACCGCCGGGCCGGGCATGCGGTGCAGGAGGACCGTGAGCAGCGCGACCAGGACGAAGGGGATGGTGCCGGGCAGGTAGAGGATGGCGATCCCATTGTTCACGTTCTCGAAGCCGAGGATCCCCTCGAAGGGGATGCTCACCCCGCTCAGCGGCCCCTTGAGACCGAGCTCGGGGATGCGCGTGACCACCAGGATCGCGCCGATCAGGATGTACGGCAGCCAGGCCATCAGCTGCGACATGCGGGGCTTCAGCTCGCCGGTGGTCTCGGCGGTGATCTCGCCGGTCCACTCCGCGTCCCAGCCGCGGCGCGGCCCGAAGGTCCAGGTCTCTTCAGGCACGAACCACCCCTTCTTCGCGCCGAGCACCACCAGCCCGAGCCCGACCAGGCCGCCGATCAGCGACGGGAACTCCGGTCCCACCAGCCAGGCGAAGCCGAGGAACGGCACCAGGAACGCCAGGGCGGCGAAGACGCAGAACTTCCAGGCGCGCAGCCCCGGCTTCCAGCTGCGCTCCTCCCCGAACGTGCGGGTCATGAAGCCGAGCACGAAGATCGGCAGCAGGATGATCATGGGCGCGTGCAGGACCGTCGCCCACTGCCCCACCAGCGCGTTGAAGCCCTCGACCGTCTCGAAGGGGAGCCCGGGCACCTGCGCGTCGATGGCGCGCTGCACCAGCGGGTGCACGTAGCGCAGGCCGAGCACGATGGGCGTGCCCACCGCGCCGAAGGTCACGGGGAAGGAGTTGAGCACCAGGCACACCACGGCCGCGGCCAGGGGCGGAAAGCCGAGCGAGATGAGCAGCGGGGCGGCCAGGGCGGCCGGCGTGCCGAAGCCCGCGGCGCCCTCGACGAAGGCGGTGAACATGTAGCCGATGATGATCGTCTGGATCCTCGCGTCCGGCGTCACCTGCTGCATGCCCCACTGGATGGTCTCCATGCCACCGCTGGCCTTGAGCGTGTAGAGGATGACGATGGCCCCGAAGACGATGATCAGCACGCTCACCGCCGTCACCACGCCGTGCAACGACAGTGCCGCGAGGTAGAGCGGGTCCAGCTTCCAGCCGAACAGCGCCCCGACGACGGCCGCCAGCCACGCCAGCGGCATGGCCCGCGTCGCCGGCCAGCGGAAGCCGACCATGAGCACGAGCGCGACGACGATGGGCAGCAGCGCGAGCAGAGCGAGCAAGGAACGCGTCCTTTCGTTCGTCACGACACGGTTGTCGCGGGCGATGGGGCCGCCGGGTGGCGAGGCGGGCGGGCGGCGGGACGGCCACGGACTGGTTTCATCCCTTTTCTTGACCCTACCACACGCACGCCGGGCGCCGCAACCCGGTGCCTGCGCCTCCGGAACACCCGTCCGTCCTGCGATTCAAGGACTTACGGCACCGAGCAGACGAGCCCGGAGCGAGGCGTTTGCATGGAACTCTCGACGTGATCTCTGCTCCGGGACCCATGCCGGACGTTCCGCGGGCGTTTCGAGCGTCGCTTCAGGGACGACCGGCGGTCAGTCCAGCACCAGCGCATTGAAGACCAGCTCGACCACGGACTGGATGTCGAGGCCGAGCTTGTGCTGCTTGGAGAGATCGAGCAGCTGGTCGGCGCAGTTGTGGCACGGGGTGGCGACAATCTTGGCGCCTGTCTTCTTGATCTGGTCGACCTTGGTCTGTCCGGACCCGACGCGTATCTCGCCATACTCGCTCATCGACAGGGCGCCCCCGCCGCCGCCGCAGCAGAAGTTGTTCTCGCGGTTGGGGACCATCTCCTGGAAGTCGCTGACGACGCGCTGGAGGATCTCACGCTGCTGCTCGCTGACTCCGCCCCAGCGGACGAGGTTGCACGGGTCGTGGAGCGTGACACGCGCCTCGTTCCTGGCGGGGTCGACCTGGATGCGTCCAGCGTCCAGGTACTCCAGCAGGAGATCGAGGACGCTGCGCATCGGCACCTCGTAGGACTCTCCGAGCCAGTTGGGGCCCTCCCAGCGGAAGGCGCGGAAGCCGTGGCCGCACTCCGACAGGATGACCTCCTCGACGCCGAGCGCCTCCGCCTCTTCCATGACCTGCCTGGTGATCGCGGCGGCCGCCTGCTGGTCGCCGGAGAAGAGGCCATAGTTCGTGACGTCATAGAAGCGGCTCGAGAGCGTCCACTCCTCGCCGGCGGCATGGAAGACGCCCGCGGCGGCCAGGAGCGAGAGCGGGAAGAACTTCACCTCGCGCGGGTTGATCAGGTAGAGGATGCGCTTGCCCACGGCATCGACGGGGATCTGGACGTCGGCGTCCATCTCCAGCTTCAGGTCCTCGGCGATCCACTCGGTCGTGCTCTTCAGCTCGTCCTGCGTGATCGCCATCTGGTTGCCCGTCTCCAGCTGGTTCTTGACGACGGCCTGCAGGTCGGCGGGCACCTTGCCGGTCGCCGCGAGGATACGGCGGCCCGTGACGATGGTGCTCGCGATGTCGAGGCCGACCGAGCAGTGCAGGCCGCAACGCCCACAGCAGGTGCAGCGCCCGTAGACGTCGTCGACGAGATCCTCGAGGACTTCCGGCGTCATGCTGCGCGCGCCGAAGAGGAAGGGCGCGATCCGACCGCTCAGCGTGTGGTAGCGCCGATAGAAGCTCATCACCTTGTCGGCCTTGACCGCCGGCAGGTTCTCCGGCGTGGGGTCGGCGCGGTAGATGTGGCAGGTCTCGCCGCAGAGCCCGCACTTGACGCAGGCGTTCATGTGATAGGCGCCGAGTCCACGCACGGCTTCGTTCAGCGCCGACACCGCCGCTCGCTCCATCTGCTCGGCGCCCATGGCCTCATCGACCCCTCGCTGCGGTCGTGCCTCGTTGCCCTCGCGTGGCTTGCTCATCGTGTGCTCCCCTGCTTCGGCTGGGCGGGGAAGGTACCGCGGTAGCCGAGGCGTCCGCCGAGATCGGAACGGGCGGCGAAGAAGAAGATGCAGTGGCGAAGCTTGCCGAGCGGCAGGTAGAAGAAGAGCACCGACGACCAGGCGAAGTAGGTCGCGACGGCGACCCGCTCGAAGGCGAACAGGATCGAGAGGGCCAGGAAGCCGCCCGTCACGACGATCGCGATGAAGTCATCGGGCGAGCTCATCGCCTTCAGATTCGGCGAGACCAGGCGACGAACGAGCAGCACCGCACCGGCGAGCAGCGAGATGCCGAGGATCACGCCGGTCACGACCGGCAGGATCGGCGCCTGCTGGGGGGACACGAGCGTGATGCCGAAGCCGAGGACGCCCAGCAGCACACCGACGTGCAGAACCGAGCCGATGAGGAACTCGGCGGGGTGATGCCGCGCCGATTCCTTGTGCGACGGGAGCATCGCGGCGGTGAAGTTGTAGAGGATGCCGCGGCTACGGCGTCCCGTGGGCGCGCTGTGGTCGGGGCGCCCACCTCCCCAGGCCATCAGGAGCTGGATGGTCAACAGGACGATCGCCCAGATGACACTGGCGAGTGCGACGTACCACGAGATTCCGGCCATTGCTTCGCTCCCCTCGCCATCAGACCGAACCGCTAGACACAACCGTCGGGCTTGGGGAGACCCGCCACGCGGCAGGCGCCGCGCGCCGGCCCGGCGGTGAACAGCTTGTAGATCTGGCGCAGCCCGACGCCGACCTCCTGGCACATCATGCGCACCGGCGGGGCCAGGCCGTTCTCCAGCCAGTACTCGCGGATGAACTTGACGATCCGCCAGTGCTCCTCGCTCATCTCGTCGATGCCCTCTTCACTGGCGATGGCGCTGGCCACGGCGTCGTCCCACAACGCGGGCTCGATCATGAAGCCGTCGCTGTCGAATTCGATGTTCCTGTCGTCGACCTGCATGGCGTTCTCCTTCCTGAACGTGCCCTCGGATTCGCCTAGGGGCGGTCGGCGGCGAGCTCTTCCACCCCGCGGATCGCGATGTCGATGTGTTCCTCGGTGTTGAAGGGTCCAATGGAGAAGCGGACCGTCCCGCGCGGTGCCGTGCCGTGGTGTTCGTGAATGAGCGGCGCGCACTGCAGGCCGGTACGGGTCTGGACGCCGTACTCGACGTCGAGCAGGGTGCCGACGTCGGAGGGATCGTAGTTCTCCAGCGTCATCGAGAGGGTGGCGACCCGCCGCTCCAGGTTCGTGGTGCCATGGAGCGTGACGTTGTCGATGGCCTGCAGCCCCTCCTGCAGCCGGCCCAGCAACTCCATCTCGTGCGCGTAGATGCTGTCCATCCCACGCTCGAGCACCCAGTCGAGGCCGGCCGAGAGCCCGGAGATCCCGGCGACGTTCTGCGTCCCGGCCTCGATGCGGTAGGGATACTCCTCGAGGTGGTAGAGGGTCGCGCTGCGCACACCGGTGCCGCCGAAGATCGTGCCCTCGAGCTCGGCATCGTCGGCGACGCACAGGCCACCGGTGCCGGTGGGGCCGAACAATCCCTTGTGCCCGGTGAACACGACGAAGCTGAGGTTGGCTTCCGCCATGTCGATCGGCAAGACCCCGGCGGTCTGCGCCGAGTCGAGCGCGAACGGGACCCCCTCGTCGCGACAGACGGCGCCGATCGCGACGATGTCCTGCACGACGCCCGTCACGTTGGAGCCGTGGTTGACGATGACCAGCTTCGTGTTGCTCTTGATGGCCTTGCGGATGTCTTCCGGGTCGAGGTACCCCTCGGCGTCGGGTGGGACGTAGGTGGCCTCGGCGCCGCCATCGCGGACCCGGTGGTTGACCGGGCGGATCACCGAATTGTGCTCGAGGCTGGTGGTCACGACGTGGTCGCCGGCCTTCACCGTGCCGTTGATGACCAGGTTCAGGGCGGCGGTGGCGTTGAGCGCGAACCCCAGGCGGTTGGGGTCGCTCGCCTTGCCCGAGGCGTAGGCGCTCTCGTTGAAGAGTCGGGAGTACTTCTTGCGGGTCCCCTCGATCATCGCCCCGGCCTCGACGGCGAGGTCGCAACCGGTGCGCCCGGGGTTGACCCCGTGGGAGGCATAGAACTCGCGGACCGAGTCGTGGACGATGTCGGGCTTGGGGAAGGTCGTGGCCGCATTGTCGAGGTAGATGATCGTGTCCATGTCGCCTCCGGGTCGCGGTCCCGTCTCGACGACTGCGGAGACGCGACCACCTGTCGGACTGGGTTCACGCGTTCGAAGATGTGATACGAACAGCCCGAATCAACGTTTTTATTCCTATCTTCCGACTATCCTTTCGACCGATTCCGTCCGCATTGTCGGGCAATCGACTGGGAATTCTATCACGTCGTGCGGGAGAATGGCAGATCGTCGAAATCGGGTCGTTCCACCCCGTTTTCTGCGTGGCTTTCGCATCTGGTCCGGGCCCTGTCCCGATTGATGCCTGTTCCCCGGAATCGAGCACACGGAAGCCATTCTATTCGGCGATGGTTCGTTGTGGTAAGCTAGCTCCAAGCGACAGGAAAACACTCTAACATTCGATTCTCATGAATCGTCCGGTCCCGGGGTCGGTCATCGGGGGCGACCTCATCTGGAGAGGAGCGTGCGATATGGCTCTTGCAGGAGGAGCGGCGGCCGGCGGCGCCGCAGCGGCTGCCGCAGCCGCTGCGATCGCCAACGCGATCAAGGCATCGGGCAGCCTGGTGAAGGTACGACCCGAGGATTTTCTCAAGATCTTGAACCGGAACCAGGATGGCCTGGTCGTCAGCGCGACCGGTGGGTTCATCCGGAAGAACTACCAGTACCTGACCAGCTACAAGGGGTTGTTCTTCTTCACGAAGGATGGCAAACCGATCAGGATCCCCGGCACCGTCGAGCATGTTGCCGCGCAGAAGATCTCGATCCCGGGTTGACCGGTGGGGCCATCCCGGGGCGGTTCATGGAGCCGCGCTTCCGGAGTTACTCCAAGATCCCATGATGACGATCCATGAAGCTGGGAGAGTAGATGCCTGATGAGTGACGTGAACGAGACTCCTCCCCCCGCGCCCCGGGGCAAGCCGTGGTTCTTCATCTCGATCATCGGCGGAATCCTCGTCGGGGCGATCTTCGATCATGTCGGGGCCGGTGTCGCGATCGGGATCGCCCTCTGGCCCATCCTGCGCCTGCTAGAGAAGAAGGCGAGGCCTGGCAAGCGGGATGCGCCGGACGGCGATGACCAGCTGGATGCGGACAGGTAGCGGACCCAGCTCGCGCGCACCTGCTCGCGTCCAGTTGCCGGATACGGAACCTCTGCCCGAGCTGGCAGGCCGACTCCGGCGTGTGCCTTCCGGACCTCCGTCCATGCAGCGATCTGATGAGCTGGCTGATCTGGCCGAGCCTCGGTGGACGATTCGCGGGGCCCCGACCCGATCGCCGACCAGTGCTTCGTGACGACGCCGACCCCGGATGCCAGTCCGGGGTCGGCGTCGTGTCGGCGGCGGAACGGTCTAGCCCGGATCATTCACGAAGGGCCGTCGCGAGGCCGAGGAAAACGGCTGCCAGAACACGACCTCGCAAGGGCTGGCGAGGGAGGCGTACCCGATGTGGTACGTTGACCGAGCCAGACCGAGAAGGCGTGTTCTGGCAGCCGTTTGGCCGGCCGCAGCAGGCCCTTCGTGAATGATCCGGGCTAGAGTTCGGCGAACTCGTGGTCGTCCAGCGGGATCACCTCCTCGCCGGGTCGCCGGCCGTCGCCCTGTCCGATCGTCTCCGGCCCGGACCGGCGCTGCGCGACCGGCGTCCACGACGCGGCCCGATCGTCGTGCGTGGTCGAAGCGCCACTGCGGCGCGTCGCGCTGCCGGTCCCGCCGCCCACCATGGTCTGGAGTTCCGCCACCGTGCGGTGCAGGTCCTCCGCCTGGGCGCTGAGTTCCTCGGCCGCCGACGCACTCTCTTCCGCGTTCGCGGCGTTGGTCTGGGTCACCTGATCCACCTGTCCCACCGCGTCGCGGACGAGCGCGATGCCCTTCGCCTGGTCGTTGCTCGCCGTGGCGATCTCGCCCACGAGTTCGGAGACGCGGCGGCTCCCCTCGGTGATCTTCGCGAGCATCTCCGATACCTCACGCGTGATGACCACGCCATTGTCGGCCTTCTCCACGGACTTCTCGATCATGTCCGAGGTGTCGCGCGCGGCCTCGCCGGCGCGCTGCGCGAGGTTGCGCACCTCCTCGGCGACCACGGCGAAACCCTGGCCGGCTTCGCCGGCCCGCGCCGCCTCCACCGCCGCATTGAGGGCCAGCAGGTTGGTCTGGAAGGCGATCTCGTCGATGGTCTTGATGATCTTCGCCGTCTCGTCCGAGCCGGTCTTGATCTCGTCGATCGCCCGGTTCATGCGCTCCATGGCCTCGGCGCCGGCATCTGCATCGGCGCGTGCGGTGGCGGCGAGATCGCGGGCCTGCTCGGCGTTGGCGGCGCTCTGCTTGGTCTGCGCCGCCATCTCCTCCATGCTCGAGTTGGTTTCCTCGATGCTGGCGGCCTGCTCGCTGGTGCCCTGTGCGAGCGACTGGCTCGCCGAACTGACCTGGCCGGCCGCCGAGGCGGTCTGCTCCGCGCCGTTCGTGAGACCGGCGACGATGCGCGTAAGCGTCGTCACGATGCCCCGCGCGATGACGAAGGCCAGGATGATGCCAGCGACGATGCCGATGGCGCCCACGATGCCGACGTTGGCCCTCGTGGCCTGCGCCGCCTCGAGCATGGCGTCCTCGGTCATGATGTTCTCGGCCACCTGCTGCCGCGCCTCGTGGAGCAAGCGCTGAACCTCGCGCAGGTTGGGGATGGTCTCGGTGGCGTTGACCGCGCGAGCGCGGGCGAGCTGAGCGCGCTGCTCGTCGTGCCAGGCCAAGATGCCGTCGATCCGGTCCAGCGTCTCGTAGGCGATCGGCTTGGTGTTGGCCATGTAGTAGGCCGCAGCCTCGTCGCGTTTGCCATCCGCCAGCAGATCGTTGATGGGGATCACCGACTCGTGGAGCCTGCGGTGCGGATCATCGACCTGCTGCCACAGGCGGTCGAACTCCGGGTTGCTTCGCCGCATGGACGCGACCTCGTCGGAATGGAACCACTGGCCAAAGCTGCACTTGTGGGGGTCGGACTCGGCAGTCGCGCGGTCGAGCGACTCATCGACGAACACGTCCTTCACGCGGTGCGCCCAGGCGAGGTGGTCGGTCTTCTTCTCGCGCAGGAACATCCCGAGGTTCTCGTCGACCTGGCAGTAGTCCCTGGCGATGTGGACCGCCGACTCGTGCAGATGCTGGTGGGGTTCCTCGATCGAGGCCAGGATCGAGGCCAGGCCCGGGATGTGGCGCTCGGCCTCGGTCCGGTCGTCGCTGTACAGCCACCGGCCGAACGCGCACTTCCGGTGGTCCGTCTCGACCGTGAGTTCGTGGACGTCCTCGTCGGAGAGCAGGGAGTTGACGCCATTGGCCCAGTTGAGATGGTCGACCTCCTTCTGCGCCAGCTCGCCGTCGAGGCCATTGCCGTAGATCACTTCCTCGGCGTTCCGCACGATGCTGCCGACACCGAGGTAGGACAGCAGCACGATGGCGCCGAGCGC
>WJIQ01000211.1 GCA_014730255.1 bacterium
GACAGCACGTCGGGCGATGCGCAGAGCGAGGCGCCGGGGGCCGAGGACAACGCCTCGGGCACGAGCCTGGTGATGGAGCTGGCACGGGCGAGCGCGGGTCGCGAGTTCGAGCGGACGGTGCAGTTCGTGCTGTTCGACGCCGAGGAGATCGGCCTGCGCGGCAGCCAGCACTTCGTGGACGAGGCGGTGAGCGAGGGGCGCGAGATCGTCGCCGCCATCACCGCCGACATGGTCAGCTACCACGACCGCAACTACGGCGTGATCATCGAGGGCGAGGACGAGTGGGAGTGGCTGATGACCGCCATGGCGGACAACGTCGCCGGCTTCACCGACATCGCGAGCGAGAAGACCTACCACAGCTGGGGCAGCGACCACGTGCCGTTCCAGCAGGCGGGCATCGCCGCGTTCCTGGCCATCGACATGGACTGGAGCGAGTACCCCTACTACCACACGACCAGCGACACCTGGGACGCCATCGCCGCGACCTCGGGCCTGGGCCTGCAGATCGCGCGGGCGGCGGCGGGCACGCTGGCCGACGTGGCGGGGCTGACCGCGACGACGACCCCGGCGCCCGACACGCCGCAGGCCGCGGTCGCGACGCTGTCGGCGTATCCGAATCCGTTCAACCCGCGGGTGACGGTGGCGTTCGCGGTCGCCGCGCCGACGGCGGGCGAGCTGGCGGTGTACGACCTGATGGGGCGGAAGGTGCGGACGCTCGCGTCGGGGGTGTTCCTCGCCGGGGAGCAAGCCGTGACGTGGGATGGCGTGGATGAGCGGGGCCGGGCGGTGCCCAGCGGGGTGTACATGGTGCGGCTGCGGACCGGGGATGAGGGCGGGGCGAGTCGGAAGGTGCAGCTGGTGAGGTAGGGGGTCGTCGATACAGCCAGCACGCGCCGGCACCGCATCCGGTCACCTCGAGCACTGTTCCTACCGAATATTCAGTTATGCCGCAAGGAATGTTGCACGCACATTCCGTGGCCGGATGTTGGCAGAAAAATGCCAATTTTCCTGTAGCCAGGCGTCTCGGAAGCCCCCAGAGAGCCTGCTTTCAGGGTCTGCAACAATCCTTGCGGCATAACCCGAATATTCCATCCGCGCGTCGATCGTCGCCGTTTACCCCCGACAATCAGAGCAAGACGCGTCGACCGGGCTCGACCAGCGCCTTGCCATTCACCGATCACGGCCGACATCCAGATTTCTTCCACGACCGGACAGACCAATCCACCGCCGCCAGCCAGGTCCGACAGCCGGTTTCCAAGCAGCTTTGCGATCGTACCGGTGATGCAACCCGCCAGGTACCGGCACACTGACGACAGGCCCCGCGTCCCGGGCCTGCAGAGCCCGTGGCTCCGTAAGCGATCAGCCAGCGCCGTCTTGACCGATCTTCGACAGTTTAAAGAGTTAAGTTGGCTCCCTTCAACGTTTTACGCCCACTCCGGGAGGGCGTGGCACGACACGGATGGAGTTCGACGCGCCATGATCGGCACATCGATGGCGAAAAATCGGATTGACACTCCGAATTTTCACTATTAATCTCGCCACATGCTGAAACGCACACACCATCGACAGGCCCTCGAAACCTCCCTCGGACGAGCTCCCGTCACCGCGCTCGTCGGGCCGCGCCAGTGCGGCAAGACGACGCTGGCCCGGATGATCGCCGGTCGTCGACGGAGCATCTATTTCGACCTCGAAGCCCCGACGGATCGCCAGCGGCTGCAGAACCCGGAGCTGGTCCTGGGTGAAGTGCCGGACCTCGTCGTTCTCGACGAGATCCAGAGCATGCCGGAACTGTTCGCCGTCCTCCGTGTCCTGGTGGACCGGGATGATCGGCCGGGCCGGTTCCTGATCCTCGGTAGCGCCTCGGCTGCGATCTCGCGCGACGTCGCCGAGAGCCTGGCCGGCCGCGTGGAGATCGTCGAGCTCTCCGGGTTCGACCTGTCCGAGACCGGCGCCTCGCAGCTCCAGACGCTCTGGGTCCGCGGCGGTTTCCCCCGCTCCTATCTGGCTGCCTCGGAAGCGGACAGCGCAGCCTGGCGCGAAGGGTTCATCCGGACGTTCCTCGAGCGCGACATCCCGCAACTCGGAATCACGATTCCGGCGGCCGCGATGCGGCGGTTCTGGACGATGCTGGCCCACGCCCACGGCCAGACCTGGAACGCCTCGGAACTGGCCCGGTCGATGGGCCTCTCCGACAAGACGGTCCGCAGCTATCTGGACATCCTGACCGGCACCTTCATGGTCCGCCAGCTGCAACCATGGTTCGAGAATCTCAAGAAGCGGCAGGTCAGATCGCCCAAGGTCTACCTGCGTGACAGTGGCCTGCTCCACGGTCTACTCCAGATCGCAGACCGGGATCAGTTGCTCGGGCATCCCCGTCTCGGGGCATCGTGGGAAGGATTCGTGATCGAGCAGGTCCTCGCCCGGCTTGGATATCCCGAGGCATATTTCTGGGCGACCCACAAGGGAGCGGAACTGGACCTTCTGGTCTTCGCCGGCGGCAGACGATTCGGTGTCGAGTGCAAGTTCAACGAGGCGCCGCGCGTGACCCGATCGATGCATACGGCGCTCGATGACCTGTCGCTGGAACACCTCTGGGTCGTCCATCCCGGCAAGGAGGAATACCGGGCCCACGAGCGCATCACGATGCTCACACTGGACGACCTCTATCAGAAGCCCGCCGATCTACTATCGTGGTAACGTCTGTTTCACCTGCAAGGGCGGCTTGGCGCGCGGGCTGCCCCGCAGGCCGCGGGTTGTGCCGAAGAGAATGTTGGTGGGCCTAAACCTTGCCTGCACCGCATATGCGTGCTCATACGCCAGATCGCTGCTCCGCGACATCCGCCTTCCGCGCCCTGGATCGGCCGGATCCTTCCGTCCAATGGCCCGGGAGCCGATCGTACGCGGACTCAGGGACCTCCGGACGCCTGGTGGCCCGC
>WJIQ01000212.1 GCA_014730255.1 bacterium
CAAGCGCCGCGGCGCCAAGGTGGTCGGCATCACCAACGTCGTGGGCTCGACCATCGCCCGGGAGACCGAGTGCGGCATGTACATCCACGCCGGACCGGAGATCGGCGTGGCCTCGACCAAGGCGTTCACCAGCCAGGTCACGATCCTCACGCTGCTGACCATCCTGCTCGGTCGCCGCAACAACATCTCCGCCGAGCAAGGCATGCAGCTCATCGAGGAGCTGCAGAAGATGCCGGACAAGATCCGGCGCGTGCTCGACCAGTCGGACGAGATCGCCGAGATCGCGAAGGTCTACAAGGACCACACCAACTGCCTGTACCTCGGCCGGGGCGTGAACTTCCCCATCGCCCTCGAGGGCGCGCTCAAGCTCAAGGAGATCAGCTACATCCACGCCGAGGGCTACCCCGCGGCCGAGATGAAGCATGGCCCCATCGCGCTCATCGACCCGGACATGCCGGTCGTGGTGATCTCCACCCGCGACTCGAGCTACGAGAAGATCCGCGGCAACGTGCAGGAGGTGCGCGCGCGCAAGGGCAAGATCATCAGCATCGTCACCGAGGGCGACGAGGAGATCACCGCGCTGAGCGACCACGTGATCCGGATCCCGAACTGCCGCAGCATGATGACGCCGCTGCTGTCGGTGGTCCCGCTGCAGCTGCTGGCCTATCACATCGCCGTCCTGCGGGGCGAGGACGTCGATCAGCCGCGCAACCTGGCCAAGGCGGTCACGGTCGAGTGAGCCGATTGGCGCTGGTGAAAAACGGGCCGTGGCGTTAGTGTTGGGGCGCCGGTTTCGAGCGCGGGAGCGAGTGTCGTCTGGTGACGGCCGGGGACTTCAAATCCCTCTGTCGGGCGCGTCATACCGTCCGAGGTGGGTTCGATTCCCACACGTTCCCGCCAGCTCTTCCTGGAACTCGGTCCGCGACCTGGAACCCGGGCGGCCGCCGGCGGTTCGCACTGGCAACCTCCGGAGGGTCGGCCGCATGGGTCAGCGAGTGGGAATGATCATCGTCGTGGCGCTGGCGGCCGCGAGTGCGTCGGCCCAGGACGAGATGACGCCCGCCTCGCTGGACAGCCTGCAGCAGGCCGCGACCGACACCATGGAGACGGCGCCCGCGGACACCGTGCCGGCGCTCGAGCCGGTTCCGCCCCCCGACTTCTTCGACACCGGACGCGAAGGGACGACGGCCGTCCTCATGTCGCCGGTGTTCCCGGGCTGGGGGCAGCTCTACACCGGCGGCGGCTGGCGGGCAGCCCTGGCCTTCGGGGCGCAGTGGTACTTCTGGAGCAACATGCTCTCGAACGACCGCAACGGCGTCCGCTATCGTGACCACGCGCGGACCCTGCCGCAGGGGTCGGCGCGCGAACTCTGGGACGTGGCGGCGGACGAGCGGTTCGAGGTGTTCCGCGACTTCGCCTGGTGGTCCGGCGGCATCTTGCTGCTGGTGACCGTGGACGCTTACGTGGGCGCTGGCCTGTACAACTTCGACGAGGAGCCGATCCCCGTGCCGGACCGCTTCGACGACTACTTCGACCCCGAGACCCCCGAGCCCATCGGCTCGGTGGGGGTGCCCCCGCTGGTGATCGCCCGGTGGGGCTGGCGGTTCTGACATGTCCACCCTCGCACGCATGCGCAATTTCTGCATCATCGCCCACATCGACCACGGCAAGAGCACGCTGGCCGACCGCCTGCTCGAGATGACCGGCACGCTCTCGGGCAAGGACCTGCAGGAGCAGACGCTCGATTCCATGGACCTCGAGCGCGAGCGCGGCATCACCATCAAGAGCCACCCCATCCGCATGGACTGGCAGCGGCCGAGCGGCGAGAAGGTCGTCCTGAACCTCATCGACACCCCGGGCCACGTCGATTTCAGCTACGAGGTCTCGCGCAGCCTGGCCGCCTGCGAGGGCGCCCTGCTGGTGGTCGACGCCGTGCAGGGCGTGCAGGCCCAGACCATCAACAACCTCTACCTCGCCGTCGAGCACGACCTGGAGATCATCCCGGTCATCAACAAGATCGACCTGCCGGCCGCGCGCCCGGATTTCGTGGCCGAGCAGTTCATCGACCTCATCGGCTGCGACCCGGACGAGATCGTCCACGTCTCGGGCAAGACCGGCGAGGGCGTCGACGGGCTCCTGGAGGCGATCTGCGAGCGCGTGCCGCCGCCGGTCGGCGATCCGGACGCCCCGGTCAAGGCGCTGATCTTCGACTCGGTGTTCGACAGCTACGTCGGTGCCGTGGCCTACGTGCGCATGCTCGACGGCCGGGTCAAGCGGCGCGAGTGGATCAAGCTCATGCGCGGCGGTGCGACCTTCGAGGTCCAGGAGCTCGGCTACTTCCGCATCGCCCGCGTCGAGCGCCCGAGCATCGAGGCCGGCGAGGTCGGCTACATCGCCACCGGGGCGAAGGACGTGCGCGACGTGCGCGTGGGCGACACCATCACCCTGCGCGAGAGCCCGGCCGTCGAGGCCTGCGCCGGGTATCAGGAGGCCAAACCCATGGTCTTCTCGGGGCTCTATCCCACCAACAACGACGACTACGACAGCTTGCTCGATGCCCTGCAGAAGCTGCAGCTGAACGATGCGTCGCTCACCTGGGAGAAGGAGACGTCGGCCGCCCTGGGCTTCGGCTTCCGCTGCGGGTTCCTCGGCCTGTTGCACATGGAGATCATCCAGGAGCGACTCGAACGCGAGTACGACCTCGACCTGATCTGCACCCTGCCCAACGTGGAGTACGAGGTGCAGCTCAAGGACGGCGAGGTGTTCGACGTCGAGAACCCCGCCGATCTGCCCGGTGAGCGCGAGATCGCCGAGATCCGCGAGCCCATCGTCCACGCCTCGATCATCACGCCCAAGGACTACGTGGGGCCGGTGATCCAGATCTCGCTCGACCGCCGGGGCGTGCAGACGAAGATGGAGTACCTGGACACCGAGCGCGTGAACATCGAGTTCGACATCCCGCTGAGCGAGCTGGTGGTCGACTACTACGACAAGCTCAAGTCGGTCACCCGCGGCTACGCGTCGCTCGACTACGAGTACCGCCGCCACCAGGCCGACAACCTGGTGCGCCTGGACATCCTGCTCAACGGCGACCCCGTCGACGCGCTCACGTGCATCGTCCACCGCGAGAATGCGTACAGCTGGGGGCTGAAGCTCTGTCAGAAGCTCAAGGAGCTCATCCCGCGTCAGATGTTCCAGGTGGCGATCCAGGCCGCCATCGGCTCGCGCGTGCTCGCGCGCACGACGGTCAAGCCGTTCCGCAAGAACGTCACGGCCAAGTGCTACGGCGGCGACATCACGCGCAAGCGCAAGCTTCTGGAGAAGCAGAAGGAAGGCAAGCGGCGCATGAAGCAGGTCGGGGCGGTGGAGATTCCCCAGGAGGCGTTCCTGGCCGTCCTGCGCGTCGAGCGTTGACCGAGAAGGAAGTCGAGCGACCCGATGTCCCGAGCTGCCGATGACAAGCCGCAGAGCCGCGCCGAGCGGCGCCGGGCCTCCCGCGAGAAGCGGGGCGTCAAGAACTCCTGGACCGAGGGGCTGATCGACTGGGCCAAGGCCATCGCCTGGGCGCTGGCCGTCGCGCTCCTGATCCGGCAGTTCCTGTTCGAGGCCTTCACCATCCCCAGCGGCAGCATGAAGAACACGCTCCTGGTGCACGACTTCCTGTTCGTCAACAAGTTCCTCTACGGCGCGCAGACGCCCGAGCGGCTGACCATCCCCTTCCTGAACAAGACGCTGATCGACGGCCTGCCCTACGTGAAGCTGCCGGCCATCCGCGAGCCGGCCCAGGGGGACATCATCGTCTTCCTGCCGCCGCAGGAGGAGCACCAGGCGTTCATCAAGCGCTGCGTGGCCGTGGCCGGCGACACGGTCGCCGTCCGCGACGGCGTGCTGTCGGTCAACGGCGAGCCGTACACCTCGAACTTCGCCGACCGCGACGGCGACCACACCTGCATCCCGCCGCTGACCCTGCAGGAGCCGACCCACGACGAGATCGCGGTCGATCCGGGGATCGAGCGCCGCTACCGCCTGGCGCGGCCGCGCTTCGAGCGCGCCGAGATCCCCGACGACACCTGCCCCGAGCCGAAGGCCCGGCGCGACTTCCTGCGCTGGGCGCCGCACCCGGACAACCGGACGTTCAACTTCGGACCCGAGATCGTGCCCGCCGACCACGTCTTCATGGTGGGCGACAACCGGTTCAACAGCCACGACAGCCGGTTCTGGGGACCGGTGCCGACCTCGAACCTGCGCGGCAAGGCCGAGATCATCTACTGGTCGTACGACCGGTTCTTCCTCTGGCCACGCTGGGAGCGCCTGCTCATGCTCATCGACCTGCCGCCGGGCCACGGCTGGAAGCAGGTCACCGTGCGCGTGGTGGTCATCGGCCTCATCGCCTGGGGCGTCTGGCGCTACCGGCGCCGGCGACGCGAACCGGACGCCGAGCCCGCGGACACGTGATCCGGGGCGGCCTGTACCTGCACGTCCCGTTCTGCAGCGCACTCTGCAGCTACTGCCACTTCGCCCGCACCGACCGGCACGATGCCGACCTGCGCCGCCGCTGGGCGCAGGCGGTGATCCGCGAGTTCGACCTGCGCCGCCGCGCCTGCCCGGCGCTCGCCGACCTCGGCGCCGA
>WJIQ01000213.1 GCA_014730255.1 bacterium
CCTCGAGCCGGCCACGCGCGTCACGAACCACGCCGAGGTCGACACCGGATTCACCGACGAGCAGGCCGTCGAGGAGGCTACGCGCTGCCTGAGCTGCGGGTGCCAGGACGTCTTCGAGTGCAAGCTCAAGAAGTACATGGACGACTACCAGGTAGACCCGCGTCGCTACGCAGGCGCCACGCACGATGAGCCGGCGGACGAGAGCCATCCCGACATCCGGCGCGACCCCAACAAGTGCGTCAAGTGCGGCAAGTGCGTGGAGGTCTGCGACCAGGGCCGTGGCCTGGCGGTCCTCGGCTTCACCCAGCGCGGCTTCGAGGCCGGCGTCGGTCCGGTGCTGAACAAGCCCATGGTCGAGACCCACTGCGAGGCCTGCGGCGACTGCATCGCCGTCTGCCCCGTGGGCGCGCTCACCGAGAAGACCCCGCTGGACAAGCCGGGCCCCTACAACACGGTGCCCGCCGACTCGAGCTGCGCCGCGTGCTCGCTGGGCTGCGACATCGGCGTGCACGCGCTGGCGGACAAGGTGATCCGCGTCACCCCGCTCGCGGACGGCTGGAACGAGGTGCACATGTGCCGCAAGGGCCGCTTCGAGTGGTCGGATGCCAACGCCGATCAGCCCGAGGTGGACACCACGGCGGCGGTCGCCCAGCTGGCCGAGAAGCTCGCCGGCGGGCAGATCGTGCTCGCGCCGGACTGCACCAACGAGGAGGCGGTGATCGCGCGGGCAGTGGCCGGGAAGCTCGGCGGCCGCGTGGCGTGGCTCGCCGACCCGGAGCAGGTGGCGAACCAGCAGGCGGCGCTCGCGGCCGCTCCGGACACGGTCACCGTGCGCGATCTGCGCGAGGTGCCGGCCGCGGTGGTCATCGGCTGCGATCTGGGCACCGACTTCCCCGTCGCCGGCGTGGAGCTGCGCCGGGCGATCAATCATGGCGGCGACGTGAACTTCGTCGACTGCCGCGATCATCGCGCGGGCACGCTGCGCGAGCTGGGCCGGGACGAGCGCGACGAGATCCTCGCCGTCCTGCGCAAGGACGACGCGGTGCTGGTCGTCGGCCCCGAGGCCGGCGACGTGACCGACCTCGTGCATGCGTCCGGCTGCAAGGTGCTGCTGCTGCGCGCGGGGACCAACGCGGCGGGTATGGTCGGTCTGGGGCTGGAACCCGTGACGGCCGCGGCGCTGGCCGACGGCACGCCCACGTTGCTGCTGGGCGAGCCGCCGGCGGACCTGACGCGACCGCAGGCGTTCTTCGCCGCGCAGAGCGTGGCCCGCAACGCCAAGGTGGACGCCGACCTGGTGCTGCCACGCACCCACTACCTCGACGATCAGGGCACGTTCATGGCCACCGACGGCCGCCTGTGCCTGCTCACCCCGGCGCGCGAGCGGCGCCCGAACTGGGAGCTGCTCAGGGATCTGGCCGACGCGGTCGGGGCCGAGGTGGACCTGGACACGGTGCTGGCCGACGCGAAGGCGGTCTGACGGCCAGGACGACCGTCCGGGCGTGTGGCGGGGTCGAAAGGACCCGCCGTCGCCGTCCGGTCACCAGGTGATGACGCCGGTCCCGCTGCCCCGGCGGAGCGCCGATCCCACCCCCCGGGATCGATGAGGTGAATTAAAGCTCTCACTTGATTCGCCGATACAGTGAACGAGAACCAGACACCGTCCAGGCTTCCTGGACGTCTGCACGCGCGCTCGCGCGCCGTGACCTGCTTCCGAGTCGAGTGGGCGTATGCGACCGTCTTCGACGACCGTACGACAGCCTCGTGTCCTGGCGCGACTGGCCATCATGGCCGTCCTCGTGCTCGTGCCCCTGGTCGTGCAGGCGACGATGGTCACCGGCACGTACACGGGCAACGGCGCGGGGGCGCGCACCGTCGGAGGGCTCGGCTTCACGCCCGTCGTGGTGGTCATCAAGGCCGACGGCGACGACTCGGCCGTCATCCGCACCAGCACCATGCCGGCCTTCTACAGCCGGCACCTGGTCGAGGAGTGGGGGCTCCTGACCAACCGCATCCACGGCTTCACCGCCGACGGCTTCTCGGTGGGCAGCGATCCGGACGTCAACCATTTCGGACGCGTGTACCACTACGTCGCCTTCTCGGCCGACGACGGATACCTCGCCCTGGGGACCTACACCGGCGACGGCAACAACGTCCAGGTGATCGACGACGTGGGCTTCTCTCCGGCGACCGTCCTGCTGCTCCCCCACGGCACGGCGCCGTGCCGCTTCAAGTCGTCGACCATGCCCGGCATGCACTCCGTCCCGCTGGGGGAGGACGCCGAGGACGACGATACCCTGGTCGCGCTGCTCGGCGAAGGTTTCCGCGTCGGCAGCAGCGCCGAGGCCAACGGCGACGGCGAGGTCTATTCCTACGTCGCCTTCGCGCCCAGCGGCAACTCCGTGTACACGGGCAGTTACACGGGCGATGGCGCCGACGACCGTCTGCTGGGCGGCGTCGGCTTCACGCCCTCCTGGTTGATCACCAAGCAGTTCGGTTCCAAGGGCGGAGCGCACCTCACCTCCGGGCTGTCCGGCGAGGATCGGACGCTCGCCTTCACGCCCCACTGGCCGTTCGGTGGCGGCATCCTCGAACTGACCGGCGATGGCTTCCGCATCGGAGGACACGAGCGCGTCAACGAGTGGGACCAGGAATACCACGTCGTCGCCTTCGCCTCCCGCGAGGCCGCCGCGGACGTGGCGGTCGACGTCGTGGTCGACGAGGCCGCGCCCGAGCTCGGCGATCTGGTCTCGTTGACCGCGACCATCAGCAACGCCGGCCCCGCCACGGCGACCGGCGCGCAGCTCGCCGTCGACCTGCCGGCCGGGCTCGCGCTGCAGTCGTACACGGCCGACGCGGGCGCGGTCAGCGACACGTCCAGCGCCGCGGCGATCCGCGTGACCTGGAACATCCCGGCCGGCGAGTCGCGCCAGGTGCAGGCGACGTACCTGATCGAGCAGGGGCCGGCGTCGCGCGACATCGTGGGCGCGGCCACCGCGATCCCGCCGGATCCCGATGCCGCCAACGACCTCGAGACCGTCACCCTCGCCGTGCCCACCGTCGACCTCGCGGTGGCCATGCTCTCGTCGGACAGCTCCCCGGTGGCGGGCGACACGATCACGCTCGACGTGGAGGTCACCAACCCGAGCGCCTCGCTCGACGCCGACGTGGTGGCCGACTTCGTGATTCCCGACGGCATGAGCGCGTCGGCCACGTTCCTCAGCCACGGGTCCTACGATCCCGGCACCGACCGCTGGACCATCGGCGTCCTGCCGGCCGGTGTGGCGGCCACCCTGGCGCTCGAGTCCGTGATCGGCGCCGACCAGGACGGCAACGTCCTGACGCCGACGGTCACGGTCACGGGCTCGCGGAACGACGACGACCTCGCCGACAACACCGCGGCGATCGCCCATGCGATCGGCGGCGGGGCCGACCTCGCGGCCGGCCTGGCCTGGTCCCCGGCGTCGGCCGGGCCCGGGGACGCCGTGCAGCTGGTGGCCTCGGTCGTCAACCACGGTCCGGACGCGCTGCCATCGTTCACCGGCACGCTCGCGTTGCCGGGCGAGGTGACCGTCACGGGCACGAGCGTCGACGGCGGCGTGTTCGACGACGGGACGGGCGTCTGGACCGGGCCGGCCGTGGCGGTCGGCGACTCGGTCGCGCTCGCCGTCGAGGCCACCGTCGCCGGTGTCGACGCGGGCGTGGCCTCGGCCACCTTCACGGCGGTCTCTCCGGAGACCGATCCGGTGCCGGGCAACGACACGGCGTCCGACGATCTCGCGCTCGACGGCGCCTACGATCTTTGGCCCGGGGTGACCTGGACACCCATGGTCGCGACGTCCGGGGACACGGTCAGCCTGGCGATCGTCATGGTCAACGACGGCCCCGGGGCGGCTCCGGGCCTCGACGTCGTCGTCTCCCTGCCGTCCGCGCTCTCGATCACGGGCGCGGCTGCGACCACCGGCGGGTTCGATGCCGACGGCGGCGCCTGGACGTCGTCGGCCCCGTTCGCGGCGGCGGCCAGCGAGACGCTCACCATCGTCGGCGTCACCGCACCCGATGCCAGCGGCACGGTCACGGCCTCGGCCGAGGTGGTCGCCGGGCCGGGAGAGACCGATCTCGCCAACGACACCGCGTCGGCCGCCCTCGAGCTCGCACGGGTCACCGATCTCGCCACCTCGCTCGACTTCCAGGACGCGAGCGCCGGCGCCGGCGACGACGTCGTGCTCGTCGCCGAGGTCCGGAACCTCGGTCCCTCTTCGTCGGGTTCGTTCACGACCACGATCTCCCTCCCCGATGCTCTCGACCTCCGGGCGAGCGCAGCATCGATGGGCACCTATGACGACGGCGCCGGAACCTGGACGGTCGATCAGACGCTGGCCAGCGGCGAGGTCGCGACTCTCTCGCTGCTGACCGGCGTCACCTCCGTCGAGTCGGGCACGGTCGCGGCGACGGCGTCGACGGCCGCCGGAGATACCGATCCCGTCGCCGCCAACGACACCGCGACGGCCGATCTGGAGCTGATCGGCGCGCCCGACGTGTCCGTGGCGATCGTGCCGTTCGCGGAGACGGAGCGGACCCTCCTACCGGGCGGCCCGCCGGTCGACGTCCTGAGGCTGCGCCTGCACAACCGGGGTGGACGCGCCGCCGAGCTCGACACGATCACCGTTCGCAACGTTCTGACCGGGGCGTACGACCAGACCACCCAGGACGGGTACTGGCGTGCGCTGACCCTGACCGCGCGCGGCGGCGTCGACGTCGACCTCGGGGAGTTCAGCGGTGGCACGGCCACCGCCACCGGCCTCGGGATCGCCGTGGCCGCCGGCGACAGCCTCGACGTCGCCGTGCGGGGAGCGGCGGCGGTGACCGTACCCGATGGTGTTCCCCTCGCCGTCCGCATCGACGGTGCGGCCGACCTCGGCCTCGTCGAGGGCGAGGTCGCCAGCGCGTCGTGGCCCCTCGCGGCGGCCGGCGAGCTCGCGGTCGACGGCATGGGGTCGGCGCAGATCCAGCTCCACCCGATCGGCGCCGAGATCTTCCAGATGGGATCGGCCCGCAACCTCGCGCTCGACGTCACCATCCCGGCCAACGGGACCGAGCCGGACACGATGATCAAGCTGAATGTCGTCAATCGCGGCAGCGCGACCGCGGGCGACGTCCTCACGCGCGTCGAGGCCTGGACCGACGACGGCGACGGGGTGTACGACGCCGCGGCCGACGATCTCGTCGCCGAGCTCCACTGGACCGGCGGCCAGCGGTTCGAGGCGACCGCGCTCGCGGTGCCGATCCCGGCCGAGGGTCGCCGGGTCTTCGTGACCGTGGACATCGCCGCCGACGCCCTCGGCGGTACCGTGCAGCTCAGCCTGCCGGCCGGCGACGACCCCGCCATCGGCATGCTCAGCGGCAACGACGGTCCGCTCGACGCAGCCGTGATCAACCCCTTCGTGCAGACGGTCTCGGCGACGGACCGCGTGATCCTGACGGCCTCGGCCATCGGCTCGCGTACGGTCACGCCGGGCGAGTCCGCCGTTCCGCTGCTGGCGCTGGTCGGCCGGAACCTCCACGCCGGCGAGCGCGTGCTCGAACGTCTCCGGCTACGCAACGTCTCCGTGGGCGTCGGCGACCCGCCGCAGGCCGTGCTGGACCGGATCACCGGTCCGCTGCGCCTGCATCGCGACGGAGACGCCGACGGGCTCTTCGACGGTGCGCCGACCGATCCGGTGGTCGCCTCGACGACCTGGGAGGACGGCGTCGCGACGTTTGACGGTGTGGACTGGAGCCTGCCCCCGGACGAGGTGACGGCACTCTTCGTGTCGACGGAGGTGGCGCTGCTCGATGCGGCCGAGGGCGACAGCATCGGCGCGGCCATCGGCTCGGGCAGCGACCTGGTGTTCGATCAGGACGTCGCCCTGGTGGCCGCCTGGCCCCTGGATTCCGGCGCGCGTCATGCGGTCGACGGTCTGGTGGCCGCTCAGCTCGTCCAGTCGCCGGTGCCGCCGGTCTCGCTCACGGCGAGCGAGGGACCGGTGGTCGCCTTCGCGGTCACGGTGCCGGGCAATGGCCACCGCGGCGACACGCTCGAGGACGTGCGGCTCGAGAACCTCGGATCGGCCGGTCCGGGCGACATCGCCGAGCTCGCACTCTGGACCGACGACGACGACGACGGCCTCTTCGAACCGGGCACCGACACGCAGGTCGCCGTGCTCTCGGGCATCGATGCCTCCTGGGTCGGCCTGGACCTCGGACTCGCGATCCCACCGGGAGGGCAGAGGCTGTTCGCCGGCCTGACGGTCACCGACACGCCCGCCGATTCGAGCACCGTCCAGCTGTCCGTACCCGTCGACGGGCTGGAGATGGCGTCCGCGCACGACGGGCCGATCGACGCGGCCGTGCAGAGCCCCACGTCGCTGCTGATCTCCACCGCGCCTCTGCTCTCGACGATGGAGATCGCCGCCGGTCGCAGCACCACGGAGATGACCGTCACCGTGCAGATGCACGTGACCAACGTGGGCAGCGAGACGGTCAACGGGATCGCGCCGGGCGATCTGGCGCTCGTCGGCCAGGGCGCGCTCGACCTCGTCGCGGGCCCACAGCCGGCGACCTTCGACCTCGACGACGGCGAATCGGGGACCTTCACCTGGAC
>WJIQ01000214.1 GCA_014730255.1 bacterium
ACGCCCTCGGGCGTGATGACGGCCAGGTCCCAGTCGTCGAGGTAGATGACCTGCTTGGTGTGGCCGAGGATGGCCGCCACGTCGCTGGCCAGCACGTTGAAGCCGTGACCGACCCCGACCACCAGCGGCGAGCCCCGACGGGCGCCGACGATCTTGCCGGGCTCGTCGGCGTGCATCACGGCGATGCCGTAGGTACCCTCGACCAGCTTGAGCGCGCGCTGGACGGCCTCCTCGAGGTTGCCCGCGTACTGGTCGGCGATCAGGTGGGCGAGCACCTCGGTGTCCGTCTCCGAGGCGAAGACGTGGCCGTCGGCCTCCAGGCGCTTCTTGAGCACCTGGAAGTTCTCGATGATGCCGTTGTGCACCAGGACGACCTTGCCCTCGCCATGCGGATGCGAGTTGATCTGGTTGGGCTCGCCATGCGTCGCCCAGCGGGTGTGCGCGATGCCGCAGGTGCCACCCATGGCGTCGAGATCGACCGCGTCGACCAGCTTCTGGATCTTGCCCTGGCGCTTGATGGTGACGATGGCGCCGTCCTGCTGGATGGCGATCCCTGCCGAGTCGTAGCCGCGATACTCGAGCCGGCGCAGGCCTTCCAGGAGGTTCGATGCCGCCTGGGGGTCACCGGTGATGCCGACGATTCCGCACATGCTGGGCTCCCATATGGTTTCAGGCGTTGCTCACACGGGCGATCAGATCCCGCGCCGCGGCCTCGCTCGCCGCCTCGGCGATGATCCGCACCACGGGTTCGGTATTCGAGGGCCGGACGTGGACCCACTGGCCCTCGCCGACCCATTTCGTCCCATCTCGGGTATCGACCTCGCCGGGCCCGAGTTGAGAAAGTCGTTGGGCGAGGGCCTCGCCGGCGGGCAGCGCCTCGGCCGCCACCTTCTCCTTGACCATGATCACCGGTGGGTAACCGGCCACGATCTCGCCCAGGCCCTGCTCACGCTCGGCCAGCAGCTGCAGGACCATGGCGATGCCGACGACCGCATCGCGGCCCGGGTGCAGCGCCGGGTAGATGACCCCGCCGTTGCCCTCGCCGCCGATCGTGCAGCCCTCGCCGAGCAGGGTGGCGACGACGTTGGCCTCGCCCACGGGCGTGCGGTGCACCGGCTGGCCGTGGCGCGCGGCGGCGGTCTCGATCAGGCCGGTGGTCGAGAGGTTGACCGCCACCGGGCCCGGCTCGCGACCCAGGATGAAGTCGACGGCCAGGACGAGGGTCATCTCCTCGCTGAGCGCCTCGCCACCCGGGGCGACGAGCGCCAGGCGGTCGACGTCCGGATCGACGGCCACGCCCAGGTCGGCCTCCGTCTCGGCGACGGTCGCGCGCAGCGTTTCCAGGTGCGCGGGCGTGGGCTCGGGGTCGTGGGGGAACTGACCGCAGAGGCCGCAACCCAGCGGCGTCACGCGCGCGCCGAGGCGCTCGAGCAGGGCCGGCACGATGCGGCCGCCGGCACCCTCGACCGCGTCGACCACCACGTGCAGATCGCGCGCGACGATGCGCGCGCGGTCCAGCCAGGGCAGGTCCAGGATCGCGTCGAGGTGCCGCTCGTCGGCGCCATCCTCTCGCGTGACCCCACCCACCGCGTTCCAGGCCACGTGGCCCTGACCCGAGTCGTAGAGGTCTCGGACCGCCGCGTTCTGGGCGGCGTCGAGGAACAGCCCCTGCCCCTGGAGGAACTTCAGCGCGTTCCACTGCTGCGGGTTGTGGCTGGCCGTGATGATCACCCCGCCGACGGCGTCGGTCTCCTGGACGGCCATCTCCGTGGTCGGGGTCGAGGCGATGCCGATGTCCCGCACCTCGTGGCCGGTCGACGCGAGCGCCGCGCACACGGCATCGCGGATCATCGGACCGGTGGGCCGGCTGTCGCGCCCGACCACCACCGGGCCGGCCGGCAGCCATGCGCCCAGAGCGGCGGCCCAGCGCGCGGCCGTCACCGCGTCCAGGCCGTCGCCGATCACGCCCCGCACGCCGGAGACACTGACTCGTAGCACCGCGATCCATCCTTCCCGGGCGCCGGGCGCCCGCTGACAGTCGAGACAAGATACAGCGAAGGGCGACCCGCGGCCGCCGATCCGGGCAGTGTACCAGCGTCCCAGGGGCGTGCAAGGCGGATTCGGCCCCCGCACCAAACCTCGCGAAATCATGCGAAAACCTTGGCGCGACGTTCGATCCGTACTTGCCCCGCAGCCCGCCCGAGCCTACGATGGCCGCCAAGGAGGCGCGCCATGGAAGGACCCAGGCCCGGCTTCGCGAGGCTCCGGTGGGCTCGCGTGATGGTCGCGATGCTCGTCGTCGTGACCACGCTCGCCCCGGTGGCGGAGGCGGCGAAGCTGCGCATCTCGAATCGCTACAGCGATCTCAACCGGGAACGCTCCCGGCGCGAGAGCACCGAGTACATCATCCTGCACACCACCGAGGGGGGCGACCGCTCCTCCCTGCGCCGCGTGCGCCGCGCCGGCCTCGCCCACTACATCGTCATGCGCGACGGCCGCGTGCACCGCGTGATCAAGCGGCACCTGATCGCCCGCCACGCCGGACGCAGCATGTGGGACGGCGCCAAGGATCTCGACGACCACGCCCTGGGCATCGAGGTGGTCGGCTACCACAACAAGCCCATCACCGACGCCCAGTACACGGCCCTGGCCGAGCTGGTGCGTCAGCTGCAGAGCCTCTACGAGATCCCGGACGAGAACGTGCTGACCCACAGCATGGTCGCCTATGGCCGCCCCAACCGCTGGCACCGGCACGAGCACCGCGGCCGCAAGCGTTGCGGCATGCAGTTCGCCCGGCCGGACGTGCGCGCGCGCCTGGGCCTGGAGAGCCGCCCGCTCGCCGACCCGGACGTGGCGGCGCGCCGTCTGGTGGTCGCCGACCCGTTCCTGGAGACGGTCCTCTACGCACCCGCCGCCGAGGCCGACGCCGTGGCCGAGGCCGAGTTCGAGGGCCCGGACACCGACGTGATCACCGCCACGCGCACCGCCTGGTTCATCGCGCGCGACCGCTTCAACGACCCCACGACCGCGTACGTCTTCCCCTCCGGCCGCAAGAGATTCGGCCACGAGATCCGCGACTGGTCGCGCATCCCGCCCGGCACGCGCGTCCTGCTCGACCAGGAACCCGAGACCGACGGCGCGGCCTGGCTCACCCTGGCCCGCGGCCAGGCCGCCAGCGTCCTGGCCGGCGAGGATTACGACGCCGACACCACGGTCTACGTGCGCCCGGACGGCCGGGTCCTGCGCGGCGACATCATGAGCTACCGCGACTTCCGGCGGCTGCCGCCCGGGACCAAGGTGTTCGTCGGCTTCGAGTACGCCGGCAAGGTCACCCGGCGACACACCGCGTACGACCTCTGCGGCCCGCGCTCGCGCGAGGAGTCGACGCTCTACCTCCTGCCGGGCGGCCACGTGCGCACCGGCCGGGAGATCCGCGAGGACCGGATCCCGGGCGGCACGCACATCCTGGTGGGTTCGTGATCCCGGCGGCCGGGCCGGTTCTCGTGTAGCGTTGGTCGTATGCGCTCGATCCTCGTCTCGCTGCTGCTGTTCCTGGTCGCCGCCCTGCTCATCGCAGGTGGGCTCCGTCTGCGCGCGACCTACCAGGAGGAGGCCCGCGAGGTGCAGCCGCCCCCGCCCGGGGTGCAGGTGCGCTATCGGCCCCTGAACTCGCCGGACGACATCGAGGTGCTCACGGGCGACCGGGTCCCCGCCGTGACCTACACCGGCCGGGTCTCGCTGGCCGATCTGCCGGTCCAGGAGAAGAAGCAGAAGTTCTTCGCCCTCATGCTGCCGGCGGTGCTGCTGGCCAAGCAGGACCTGGCCGACCTGCGCGACGAGGTCCGGCGCATCGACGCCCTCGACGAGCCCACCGTGGAGGAGCGGCGCTGGCTCGAGGGCATGCGCGAGCGGTACCGCGCCGACGACACGGCGACGCTGCTGCGCCGGCTCCAGGACCATCCCAACAGCGTCGTGCTCGCCCAGGCCGCCCTGGAGAGCGGCTGGGGCACGTCGCGGTTCTTCCGCGAGGGCAACAACGTCTTTGGCGTGTGGTCCTTCGACGAGAACGAGCCGCGCATGGCCGCCGGCGAGATGCGTGGTGACCGGCGGATCTACGTCAAGAAGTACCGCTCGGTCCTCGGGTCGATCGAGGACTACTTCGTGACCATCGGCCGCGGCCCGTACACCGATTTCCGCGCCGCGCGCCTCGAGACCGACGACCCGCTGGAGCTCATCGACCACCTGCACCGATACAGCGAGCTGGGCGAGGAGTACGTGCGCCGCCTGGCCCTGACCATCCGCAGCAACGACCTGCATCGCTTCGACGACTACCGACTGGACCCCGGGTTCATCGCGCAGAGAGGAAGCTGACATGCTGGAAGAATTCCGTTACGAGCTGGGCGACGGGCTGCTCGACCTCGGCCTGGCCGTCCTGATCATCGCCGCCGGCTGGCTGGTCGCCCTGCTGCTGGGCAAGATCGTGGCCAAGGTGGTCCGCACCGTCGGCGACGAGAGGATCTCCCAGGCCATGGGCGTCAAGGCCATCGACTCGCGGCGCCCGCCGTCGCGGGTCCTGGGCAGCATCACCCGCGCGGCGATCATGCTCTACGCCACGCTCGAGGCGTTCGAGGTGCTCGGTTTCGAGCTGGGCGCCGAGCTGATCACCCGCTTCCTGACCTTCGGCGGCGACGTGCTGCTGGGCGTGGCGATCCTCTGCCTCGGCCTGTACCTCGGCCGCCTGGCCGGCGACGCCGTCGCCAGCGGCACCGGCCGCCGCCTGCGCGCGGTCGCGCCGGTGACCCAGGGGGCGGTCGTGGTCCTGGCGATCTTCATGGCGCTGGACCAGATGGGCCTGGCCAGCGACATCGTCCAGCTGCTGTTCATCTTCACCGCCGGCGCGGCCGCGGTCGCCGCCGCCCTCGCCTTCGGCCTGGGCTGCCGCGAATCGGCGGGCCGGCTGTTCGACGAGTGGGTCGCCTCGCTGCGGTCCGACGAGGGATCGGAGGAGTCATGAGGACGGCGGCGATCGCCCTGCTCGTGCTGGCGGCCGCGGTGCCGACCGCCAGCGTGGCCGACCACGCGGCCATCCTGCAGTACCACCACGTCGACGACACCACGCCCCCGAGCACCAGCGTGACCGTCGAGCAGTTCACCGCCCAGCTCGCCCGCCTGGCCGCTGACGGCTTCCGTCATGCACCGCTCACGAAGGTCATGGACGCCGTGACCACCGACGCCTCGTTGCCCGACTCGGTGATCTGCCTGACCGCCGACGACGGCTACGCGTCGCTACGCGACCATGCGCTGCCGCTGCTGCAGGAGCGCGGCTGGACCATGACCGTCTTCGTGTGCCCGGAGCAGGTCGACATCGGCCGTCCGCTGCACCTGGACTGGGACGATCTGCTGGCCCTGCGCGACGAGGGCTGGACCATCGCCAACCACTCGCTCGCCCACGAGCACCTGGTGCGCCGCCGGCCGGGCGAGACCGAGGACGCCTGGCGCTCGCGGGTTCGCCAGGACATCCTGACCGCGCAGGCGCGGCTCGAACAGGAGCTGGGCGAGGTGCCGCGGTTCTTCGCCTACCCGTACGGCGAGTACGACCCCGCCCTGGTGGAGATCGTGCGGGAGCTGGGCTTCATCGGCTTCGGCCAGCACTCCGGCCCCGTGGGCCCGCGCTCCGACCTCGGCGCGGTGCCACGCTTCCCCGCCTCGGGCATCTACGCCGACCCGGACGACCTCGCCTTCAAGGCGGCGACGCGGCCGCTGCCGGTCGTCGCGCACGAGCCGGCCTCCCCCATCCTGCCCCGGGGCGAGACCCGGCCCGAACTCACCGTCACCCTCGCCGAGGGCGACTGGTCGCGGGCGCAGCTGGCGGCCTACGCCAGCGGCCAGGGACGCATCGAGGTGTCGTGGAGCGAGGACGAGCCGCGCACGTTCACCGTGCGCGCACGCGAACCGCTGCCCGACGGGCGCAGCCGGTACAACGTGACCGCGCCCGCCGCGGACGGCGGCCGCTGGTACTGGGCGAGCTTCCCCTGGCTGCGGCCGACCGGAGCGTGGCTCGACGAGTGACCGCGGTCACTCGCCGGCCGCGTCCTCGTCGAGCGAGTCGAGCACCGGCGGCAGGTCGAGGCTGCTCATGTCCTCGATCTGGTCGCGGAACTCGTCGAGGCCCGGGGTGATGCGCTTGTCGATGTACGTGCTGAGCATCAGCCGCACCATCGCGCCGTACGAGGGCCGGAAGCGCATGGTGTCGCCCACGGTCAGGCCCTCGGGGTTCTCTCCCACGTTGACGACGGTCAGGTCGCTGCTCGCGCCCACGATCTCGTAGCGCTGGTCCAGCGGGTTCAGTCCCTGCACGTCGGTGTCGAGCTGGCCGACGGTCACCACGGCGCGGTAGCCCCGCTCGCCGGGCGAGTGGTCGGCCGACTGGAACTCCTCGAAGGGCATCATGTCCGTGGTCTCGCCCATGGGCGTCAGGCTCTTCTCGCGCACCTCGACCACCTCGACCTCGAGGGTGATGGCATCGTGGCGCAGGCCGGCCAGCCAGTCGCCGCCGACCAGGTCGGTCCCCAGGAACACCGACTCGCCGATGCGGAAGTGGTTGATCGACGCCGGCACGGTGCCGTCGCGCAGCAGGGAGAGGACGGCGCTCGTGCCGCCGGAGATCATGGGCAGCCGGCGCTCGAACTTCAGCTCCAGCAGCTCGTGGTACAGGGCGAGCTGGTTGAACTGGTCGACCGTGGGCACGGCGCCCGATAGGCAGCCCAGGTTGCTGCCGATGCCGAGGACCTCGATGTTCGGCAGGTCGAAGATCCGCTCGTAGAAATCCGACAGCGATCCGGGGTGCACGCCCTCGCGCAGGTCGCCCATCTCGACCATGATGATCACGCGGTGCAGGCGGTCCTGCCGCTCGGCCTCGGCGCTGAGGGCCTCGATCACGCCAGCCTCGCTGTTGAGGCTCACGTCGGCCAGGCGCACGATGTCCGAGATCGCCGGCAGGTGCGGCAGCCGCAGGTACCAGGTCTCCACCGGCTCGGGCAGCCGCGCGATGGACTCCAGGTTGCCCAGGCGCGAGTCGGCCATGGAATTGACCCCGAGGGTCTGCAGCGCCAGGAGCGAGTCGTGGTGGCCGCAGAGCACCTTGGTGACCAGGGACCAGGTCGCGCCGTGCTCGGTCACCCACTGGTCGACCTTGCGGATGTTGTGGCGCAGGGCGTGCAGGTCGAGCGTCAGCGAGTTCATGCGCGGTCTCCCCGCGTCCAGCGCATCTCGGCGTACTTCGACTCGAAGCCCAGACGCTCGTACAGGCGCTTGGCCGGGTTGTCGTACTCGACATGCAGCTTGACGTCGCCCTCGCAGCGGTCGAGGCAGTACTCGATGAGCTGGCCGCCGATGCCCTCGCCGCGCGCGTCGGGCGAGACGGTCACGAAGAGCAGGATGTGCTCGGGGATGTAGCCGGACATGCCGGTGTTCAGCATGCACAGCGCGCCGAGGAGCTGCTCGCCGCGGTGGGCGAGGGTGACGAAGCCGCCCTGGCCGCGGCCCTCGACCAGCGCGTAGTCGAGCGCGCGCTCGACGTCGGGGATCTCGTCGTTGTACGGCTTCATGGTCTCGTGGAAGAAGCGCACCACGGCATCGCGCGGCGCCCAGCCCGGGAAATCCGCATTGGATTCGATGTCGTGGAACTCGAGTGTCGAGGGATCGGTTGCGTTGCCGCTCACGAGGTCACTCCTTGGTGGATGGTGTCGGAGGGCGGTCGCGCCGGTCGGCGCGGCCCTACCCACCATAGACCGAACCGGCGACGTCTGCCAAGCGAGGACACGATGCCCGCCACGACGACCGTGCGCCAGCCCACGTGGATCGAGCTGAGCGAATCGGCGCTACGCAGCAATCTGCAGGTGTTCCGGCGCCGGATCGGCCGCCAGGTGCGCTTCACGTCCGTGGTCAAGGGCAACGCCTACGGCCACAGCATCGACTGCTACGTGCCCCTCGCCGAGCGCTGCGGCGTGCGTCACTTCGCGGTCTTCAGCGCGGCCGAGGCCGAGGCCGTGGTCGCCGCCCGCACGCGCGCCAGCGACGTGATGATCATGGGCCACATCGACGATCACGACCTGGCCTGGGCCATCGAGCGCGGCCTGGCGTTCTACGTGTTCGACCTCGGCCGGCTCGACGCCGCCATCGCCGCGGCCCGCAAGGTGGGCAAGCCCGCGCGCGTGCACCTGGAGGTCGAGACCGGCCTGCACCGCACCGGCCTGTCGCGGGTCTCGCTGCGCCGCGCCGTCAGCCGGCTCGAGAAGCACGGCGACCACGTCAGGGCCGAGGGCCTTTGCACGCACTTCGCCGGCGCCGAGTCGTTCAGCAACTACTTCCGCATCCAGCGGCAGATCGAGCGCTTCGCCGCGATGTCCGACCTGTTCGCCGAGCTGGGCCACGGCGACGCGGCCCGGCACACGGCCTGCTCGGCGGCGGTGTTCAACTACCCCGAGCACGTGCACGACCTGGTGCGCGTGGGCATCGGCCAGTACGGCTACTGGCCCAGCCAGGAGACGCGCTTCCACCACCTGCGGCACAACGGCCGCAAGCGGCGCGAGCCGGTGCTCAAGCGCGTGCTGAGCTGGAAGAGCCGCGTGATGAACCTCAAGACCGTGCCCGAGGGCGAGTTCGTGGGCTACGGCAACACCTTCCAGGCCACGCGCCGCATGCGCCTGGCCGCCGTCCCGGTGGGCTACTATCACGGCTTCGGCCGCGACCAGAGCAACCTCGGCCACGTGCTCATCCGCGGCGCGCGCTGCCCGGTGGTCGGCGTGGTGAACATGAACATGCTCACCGTCGACACCACCGACCTCGACCAGGTGCGCACCGGCGACGAGGTGGTGCTGATCGGCCGCCAGGGCGAGCAGGAC
>WJIQ01000035.1 GCA_014730255.1 bacterium
CGGGACGTAGCTCAGCCGCGCCGAGGCCTCCGTCTGTCCGTACATCACGTACAGGTCGACGTGGTCGGGCAGCCCGTCGCGCACTCGCCGCGCCAGGGCCCTCGTCATGCCGCCCCCGGCCTGGGTGACGCACCGCAGGTCGGGCCAGCCCCGGGCGAGGAAATCGGTCCGGGCGGCGAGGATCGCGAAGGTCGACGGCACGCCGGAGAAGCTCGTGGCCCGGCTCTCGGCGAGGTGATCGACCACCGCCGCGGGATAGGCGAAACGATTGTCGACGACGACACGTCCGCCGGCAGCCAGGTGGGTCATGAGCAGCGAGTTGCCGAAGCTGTAATGGAACGGCAGCACGCACAGCACGCTGTCGTCGGCGGTGATGGGCAGGTAGCCGAGGATCTGCCGCGTGTTGGCCGCCAGGTTGGCGTGGGTGAGCGTGACCCCGCGGGGCTTGCCGGTGCTGCCGCTGGTGTAGAGGATCGTGCAGAGATCGTTCCCGGCGACCTCGACCGGGGGACGGGCATCGGTCTGCGCGGCGACGTCCGCCGCCGTGAGCACGCGCACACCGTCGGGCAGATCCCAGGCCGGATTCGTCCGGTCGATCAGGACGGTGCGCAGCCGCGGCGACCGGGCCAGCAGCTCGGGCAGTTCGCGCCGCACCTGGACCGCGCGCGTGATCAGGGCCACCGCTCCGCTGTCATCGAGCAGGGCGACGTTGGTGCGGGTCTTGTTGAGGGTGTTCAGGGCCACGCAGCAGGCGCCGGCCTTGAGGATGCCGAAGAACCCGGCGACGTACCCGGGCCCGTTCTCGGCCAGGAGGGCGACCCGGTCGCCGTGCTGGACGCCGCTCGAGAGCAGGCTGGCGGCGATGCGGTTGGCCTCGGCGTCCAGGGCGGCATAGCTCACGGAGCGATCGCCGGCCTCGAGGGCGATCGCCTCGGGCGCGCGATCGCGGCTCGCCTCCAGGAAGCGATGGACGGGTGGTTGCAGGTCCACGGCCGCCCCCTCAGGCCGCGGCTTGCTTGCGCTCGACGAAGGACGCGAGGTTCGCCACCGAGTCGAGGTTCTCCGGGACGAGCTCCTCGTCACGGATGGTCAGGCCGAAGTCGTCCTCGAGGAACGCGACCAGCTCCATGACTCCGGTCGAGTCGATCACGCCATTGTCCAGCAGCGACATCCGGTCGTCCGTCAGGGGCGAGGCATCGCCGAAGAGGAAGCTCTCGATGATGTAGCTGCGGATCTGGCTGGTGGCGTCCATGATTCTAGCCGGTCCTTCTCGGGTCGTTCGATCCGTCCGTACGCCAGGACAGCTGACCCGGCGCGAGGGCGAGGTGGTCGAGACGCGCGTCGAGGTCCGCCACGAACGCGCGCCAAAGGAGCTGGGTGCTCAGCAGGCCCACGAACGCCATGTTCTCGCGGGCGCTGGTGAGCCGTCCGGCCTCCCACTTGCGGAGCAGGCTGGCCACCCGCTCGGGTTGCCAGAAGCCGGTCGCGGACACGGCCTTCGGCGCGAGATGCTCGGCCACGATCGGGCGCCCGGTCTCCGTGGCGAAGGCCGCCGAGTCGGGGGCCCGGTAGGGCTGCTTCGGTCGCTCGACGATGGCCGGCGGCAAGAGATCGGCCACCGCATCCTTCAACAGTTGCTTCTCGCGCAGGGCCGGCAGGCGTGCGGCCGCCGGCGTGGCGAGGGCCGTCTCGGCCAGCTCGTGATCCAGGAACGGGAACCGTCCCTCGACCGAGTGGCCCATCAACATGCGGTCTCCCTGACTGCTTAGCAAGTACCCGGCCAGAAAGGTCGTCATCTCCAGGTATTGCGCCCGCGCCACGACCCCCCAGTCCGCGAACGAGGCCGGAAGGCTCGCGAGCAGGCGCCGTTCCGGTGCTCCATCTCGCAGGGGAGCGAGGGTCTCGGGCTGCAGGAAAGTCGTCATCATCCCCGTGTTCTGCCATCGCGGACGGTGACTGAAGCAGGGATCGTCGGGCCGGTCGAGCCCCTGGCCGTAGAACCGGCGCAGGAACTGCGGGGGCGATTGCTGCAGATAGGGATAGAGCCGGGTGAGCAGCTGCGCCCGCGCGTCCGACCCGGGCCGCCGCGACCAGAAGCGGCGGACCTTCGCCTCGCGGAAGATGTTGTAGCCGCAGAAGACCTCGTCCGCACCTTCGCCCGTGAGCACGACCTTCCAGCCGTGCTCGCGCACCAGACCGGACAGCGCGTAGAGCGGCGACGGCGCGGTGCGCAGGATCGGCATCTCGGTGTGCCAGATCACGTCCTCGAACACGGCAGCGATATCGTCGCCCGCGACCTCGATGCTGCTGTGCTCGGTGCCCAGATGGGCCGCCATCGCGTGCTGCCAGCGGGTCTCGTCGTATTCGCGGTCGGCGAACCCCACCGAGAACGTGCGCAGGCGTTTGCCGGCGCAGCCGTGGATCAGCGCGGCCGTGGCCGAGCTGTCCAGACCGCCGGAGAGGTACGCCCCGACCGGCACGTCCGCCCGCAGCCGGATCACGGCGGCGGCCTCGAGCCCCTCGCGGATCGCGCGGGTCATGCGGGCCCGGGCCTCGCGGTCCGGGTGCCGGGCGTCCTCGCGCGCGGGCAGGAACCCGGGCGACCAGTACCGGCGCAGCGACAGGCAGTCGGGCAGCGGCGCCGGTGGCGGCGCGGCCGCCGGCTCCCCCGTACGGACCGTCGCCACGTGCCCGGGAGGCATCTGCGCGATGCTCGCGAAGGGCGTCGCCGGGGCGATGGTCGACCAGTAGGTGAACACCTCGGCCAGCCGCTCCGGGTCCAGGCGTCGCTCGAGGCCGGGCCAGGCCATCAGGGCCTTCATCTCCGAGCCGAAGAGCAGGGTGTCGCCGGCCCGCGCGACGAACAGCGGACGGATGCCGAACCGGTCGCGCGCGAGCGTCAGCGACCGGGCCTGGCGGTCCCAGATCGCGAAGGCGAACTGTCCGTTGAACCGCTCGACGCACCGGTCGCCCCACTCCTGGTAGGCGTGGACGATGACCTCGGTGTCGCTCCGGGTGCGGAACCGGTGTCCACGGCCCTCGAGCTGCTCGGTGAGCTCCGGATAGTTGAAGATCTCGCCGTTGAAGACGATCCAGTGGCGGCCGTCCTCGGCGGTC
>WJIQ01000036.1 GCA_014730255.1 bacterium
GACATCACCCAGAGCGGGGTCGTCTTCCAGGCCATGACCGCCGGTGTGCCCGTCGTCGCCACCGATACCGGCGGCCTCGGTCACACCGTGCGGGAAGCCGGTTGTGGGGTGGTGGTCCCTCCGGGCGACGAGCGGGCGCTGGCCGATGCGCTGGTCGAGCTGCTCATCGATCCCGACCGGGCGCACGAGTTCGGCGCGGCGGGCCGGCGGGCGGCGGCGACGACCTTCAGCTGGGAGGCGTGCGCTCGATTGACGCGCGGGGTCTACCAGGAGCTGGCGACCGCCTGACGCGACCCGATCACGAACGCGAACCCCCGGCCGATGTGGCCGGGGCTCGCATTCGCTCTGGTCGACGTCATTTCGTCATCGTCACCTTCACGACCGAGCGTTCCTGGGACGTGCGGCCTACCACGAGGTAGACGCCCGTCGCCAGGGGCTGGCCGCGATGATCGCGACCGTCCCAGGTGAACCGGGATGATGTGAACGGCCCGTCGTGCAGGGTCCGCACCAGCTGACCGCGAGCGTCGTAGACGCGGACGCTGCCGCTGGCCGCGGCGGGCAGTCCGGCGAACTCGATGGTGGTCGTGGGGTTGAACGGATTCGGGTGAGCAGAGAGCTGCGACGCCATCACGTCAGGAACGGCGGTCGTGTTCTGGGCGGCCACCGCGTCCTCCCAGGCGGCGAGGAACTCCGGGTCGAGGCCGAGTCCGTCCAGTGGCGTGGGGTCGTCGTAGTTGGCCGCCATCAGCAGGAGGTCCTCGTCGCCGGTCATCCCGTCCCGGTCGAAATCGCCGGTCGCCCACACGGTGCCCGACTGTCCGTAAGAGTCGGCGACGAGCAGGAGATCGGTGACGTCCACGAGGTCGTCGAGGTTCGAGTCGCCCGCGGTCAGGGGCGTCAGCACGACGATGGCGTTCTGGGCGCCCTCGATCGCGGTCGTGGCGATGCGACGCCGGTCGTCGATGTAGCCGAGAGCCGGATTCCAGCTCGCGAAGGAGGCCTCGAGCAACTCGTCGGGCCCGCCGATCAGGGCCTGCTCCTCGCGGAAGAGCATGCCGCCGGAGGCCGAGACGTCGCCACGGTCGTTGTTGTCGTAGAAGCCGACGAAGCGCGACGGTAGCTGGCTCGGGTTGAGCTGCATCCAGCCGTCGGTGTCGTTGTGCAGGTACGTCAGGTAGTTTTCGTACGGATTCGAGGCGAGATCGGCGGCCGCGACGACCTCGTTCTGGTCGTTGATCGCGAAACCGATGACGCGGCTGAACGGGGTGCCACCGTTCGGCTCGGGTAGGCCCAGGTCGACGACCTCGCCGGTGCCGATGTCCATGCGGAGGCCATCGCCGACGATCACGCCCTGGTTGTTCAGGTCATAGGCCTTGGCCTGGAAGCCGAGCTCGCCGAGGTTGACCGCCTCGTCGTCGCGAGAGAAGAGCATCGTCGGACCGCCGATGAATCCCTGCAGGCGAGCGAAGCCGACCATCTGTCCGGCGTCGTTGACGGCGACCACCTGGCCGCCGTCGGTGGGGCGGTTCTGCCCCGCGACGTCGACGGTAGCGGGGTAATCGATCAGCACGGCTTCGTAGCCGTCCTGGCCGTCCGGAAACCAGGCTGCAGGTTCGCCGAAGTCCCAGGGCAGGCCGTTCTCGGCGACCGTACCGACCACGACGCCTTCGACGTTGACGTCCATGGCGAGGCCGGAGATGTACCCGGCGGGCAGGGGCAACAGGGTCAGGCCGTCGTCGACCGTGGCCACGAACGGCTGCCCGTAGCCGGCGACCAGCTGATCGCCGGCGACGTGGCCGGCGTCGCTCGCGCCGCGAACGGTCGTCGTGACGTCGAAGCTTGCGACGACGTCGAGGCGATAGGTCGGGACCTCGGCGCCGGCGTGGGCGACCAGTGCGACGAGGGCGATTAGAGGCAGGGGGAACAATCGGGTCATGGGTCGATCCTCTGGTCGGGGTGCGCGTGTCAGTGACAAGACTGTCACCGGATCGATGCGGTCGCAGTGACCGAGGTCACGGAGCTCCTGAATGACGGTAGCCAATGTCCCGGATCTGGCGATGGTCCCTGACGCCCCCGATCGACGGTTGGCCGGCAGACGAGGGCGCGCTACACTGCCGACGGTCTCTACCAGCTCGTGGTGCTCCTGGAGGCTCCCGGTCGATGATCGCCTACCTCACGCACACCCATCCCAACTACAGCACGACCTTCACGCAGGCCGAGCTGGAACGGCTCGACGTCGTCCCCTGGTCGCTGCGTCGGCCGCCGGCCGGCTACATGACCGACGAGCTGCGGGGCGAGATCGAGCGCACGCGGTACGTCCGGCCGCTGCCGATCGGGCGCGTGATCATGGCCAACCTGCGGGCCGCCCTGGGCCTGGACGCCGTGCGCTGGTGGTCGACCATCGTGGGGCTCACGCTCGCCGCCGGGCCGAATCCCGTCGAGATGGCCAAGACCAAGCTCCACGTGCTCGAGGCCGTCGCCTGGGGCGAGCAGTTGCGACGTGGTGGTTACCGGCTGGTGCACGTGCAGTTCGCCGATTCGGCGGCGACGTACGCGCACGTGGTCGCGCGCGTGTTCGGGATCCCGTACACGGTGGCGGTGCACGCCCACGACATCTTCATGCGCCGGTTTCCGCGCGCGCTGTCGCGGCGGCGCATCGGCGGCGCGGCGGCGATCCGCGTGATCAGCGATTTCAACCGGCGCTGGCTCGACGAGCAGCTCGGCATCGCCCCGGACCGCTGCGAGGTGATCCGCTGCGGGGTCGACCCGGCCGAGTTCACGGTCTCCGGGCCGAGCGACCACGAGCCGCCACGGCTGCTCGCGGTCGGCCGCCTCGTCGACTACAAGGGGTTCGGGGACCTGCTCACGGCCTGCGGTCTGCTCCGCGACCGCGGGATCGAGTTCACCTGCCGGATCATCGGCAGCGGGCCGGAGGAGTCGGCGCTCGCCGCCCAGCTCGCCGCCCTCGGTCTCGCGGGCACGGTCGAGCTGGCCGGCGTGGTGCCGCATCGCGACATCGCGGCGGAGTTCGCCCGGGCGACCGCCTTCGTGCTGCCCTGCCGCGTCGGGCGCGGGGGCGAGATGGACGGCATTCCCGTGGCGATGATGGAGGCCATGGCGCGCGGTCTGCCGGTGGTCTCGACCCGGCTGACGGGGATCCCCGAGCTGGTGCGCGACGGCGAGAACGGCCTGCTGGTCGAGCCGGGGGACGCCGAGGCGCTGGCCGGCGCGCTGGCCCGGCTGCTGGTCGACGGCCACCTGCGCACGGAGCTCGGCGAGGCCGCGCGCGAGACGGTCGTGCGCGATTACGATCTGGATACCAACACCGCGCAGCTGGCCGCCATGCTCCAGCGACACGGCGCAAACACGCATTCATAGACGGCATCTCGACGCTCATCGACCCGAAAGGACGCACATGCTCGTCGCCATCACCACCATCGCCATCCTGGCGCTCATCGGCCTGGTCCTCATGGTCGCGATGTTCGTCTCGTCCTATCGCCACAACCTGGCCCAGGAGAAGCGCATGCTCGCCGCCCAGGAGGCGGCGCAGGCCGGCGACGGTGGCGACGACGAAGACGGCCCGCCCCCGCTGGCGACCACGCTCCTCGTCCGCACGCGCGAGCTGGCCGAGCCGCTGGCCCGGCTCGAGCACCTGGTCGAGGTCGAGGCCTTCGCCGAGGTCGCCGCCGCGGCGTCCACCCTCGACGACGAGGCCCTGATCAGGCTCGCCCACGACCAGGACGCGACCGCCGGTTGCCTGGGCTTCGCGGGGATCGCGGCCAAGGGCGAGGCGTTCGGCGCGCTGGACCGGGTCTACCCCCTGCTGCCGCACGCGCCGATCCCGGTGGTCTGGTACGGATTGCGGGCCATCGCCGCCTGCGCGCCGGCGGACGACGCCGCGGCCGGGCGCGTGCTGCTGCACTGGGCGCGCGAGCACGAGGAGATGGCCGCGTTCGCCAGCATCGCCGCGTTCATCGATCAGGTGCACGCGTTCCTCGACTGGCGCGCCGAGCGAGGCGACCCGTTCGAGTTCGCCGCGGACGACGCCGGGGGCATCCCGCCCGAGCGGCTCCGGGAGCTGCCGCGCATCCTCGCGCGCATCGACACTGGACCGTCGCGCCGGCTGCGCGCGAGCTTCACGGCGCGTTTCGCCCGTGACGGCGACGTGCCGATGGTCTCCTCCGAGGCCGAGTCCGAGGAGCCGCAGACGGACGCGGAGGTGGACGTCGGTGCGATCGACCCGGCACCCGCGCTGGACGATCTGGGCCGGATCTGGCGACGCGGACATCTGCCACCCGGCGAACCGATCGTCGCCACGCCGGCGCTCGACGAGGCGGTCGATCGGCTCGAGCGATCGCTCACGTCCGGAACGCCCCGGCCCTGCCTGATCGTCGGCGAACCCGGCACCGGGCGCCGCACGGTCGCACGGGCCCTGATCGGCCGGCTCGCCGGGCGGACGTGGACGATCGTCGAGGCCGGCCACGCCGATCTGATCGCCGACCAGAAGTACGTCGGGATGTTCGAGGCCCGGTTGCGGCTGTACGTGGCGGCGCTGGGGCGCCCGAAACGGGTGTGGTACGCGCCGGAGTTCGCCGGGCTCGAGTTCACCGGCCGGCACGAGATGAGCCCCCGATCGGCCATCGACCTGCTTCTGCCGCACCTGGAGGCGGGTCTGCCCCTGGTGGGCGTGGTCACCGGGAGCGCGTGGCAGCGCCTGCAGCGTACGTGGCCGGCGCTCCGTGACGCGGTGCACGTGGTCGAGGTCGCGCCCGCGGCCGAGCCGGAGACGCTCGCGCTGGTCGGCCGCTGGCTGGCCCGGCGTCTCGAGGTCGACACGCTACCCGATGCGACCGGTGGCATGCTCGCCGAGGCGCAACGGCTCGCCGGCCAGTTCCTGCGCGACCGCGCCGCGCCGGGCAACCTGTTCGCGCTCATGATCCGCGTGCTGCGCCGACGCGAGGGAGAGCGCGCCACCGATCCGGCCGCGCCCATCACGCGCGACGAGGTCCTCGCCGCCCTCGGCGACCTGACCAGCCTGCCGCGCTTCCTGATCGACGACCGCGAGCGGTTCGACGCCACCCGCATGCGCGCCTTCTTCGCCGAGCGCATCCTCGGCCAGGCCGAGGCCGTCGAGTGCCTGGTGCAGCGCGTGGCCCTGGTGAAGGCCGGCCTCACCGACCCCGACCGCCCGCAGGGCGTCTTCCTGTTCGCCGGCCCCACCGGCACGGGCAAGACCGAGATCGCCAAGACCCTCGCGGCCTACCTCTTCGGCTCGCCCGATCGCCTCGCGCGGCTGGACATGAGCGAGTACGCGACGCCCGGCTCGGCGCAGCGCCTGCTGCACGAGCCCGCGCCGGGCGAGGTCCAGCGGCACGATTCGCTCGCCGCCCGCATCCGCCGCCAGCCGTTCTCCGTGGTCCTGCTCGACGAGTTCGAGAAGGCCGCCAGCGACGTCTGGAACCTCTTCTTGCAGGTCTTCGACGACGGCCGGCTGACCGACGCGCGCGGCGTGACGACCGATTTCCGCCACACGATGATCATCATGACGTCCAACCTCGGCACCGCCGGTGGCGGCGCGCGCGTGGGCTTCTCACGGGCCGGCGGCGACTTCCGGCCGACGGACGTGCGTCGGGCCATGGACCGCGCCTTCCCGCCCGAGTTCCGCAACCGGATCGACCGCACCGTGGTCTTCAAGCCGTTCACCCGCGAGGTCATGCGCGAGTTGCTCGAGCTCGAGCTGGCCCGAGCGGACCGGCGTCGCGGTCTGCGCCACCGGGACTGGGCGGTGATCTGGGACGCGGCGGCCGTCGAGTATCTGCTCGACCGCGGTTTCACCGCCGACCTGGGCGCACGGCCGCTGCGTCGAGCGGTCGAGCGGCACCTGCTCGAGCCGCTGGCCGAGCTGATCGCCAGCGGCCGCATCCCGACCGGCGACCAGTTCGTGTTCGTCGAGGTTCGCGATGGGCGGCTGGCGACGCGATTCGTCGACCCGGACGCGGACGAGGAGCGAGCCCTCGCGCCTGATGCGCCCACCGACGCGGCCCCCGTCGGCGAGGTCACGATCGGAGGGATCGTGGTCGAACCGCGCGGGACCGAGGCGGAGCTCGCCACGCTGCGTGCGGCGCATCAGCATCTCGTCGAGTCGGTGGCCCGCGACGACTGGTCCGCACGCAAGGATTCGGCCATGGCGGCCGCCAGCAGGGACGGCTTCTGGGACGACCCCGGCCGGTTCGCCGTGCTCGACGTGATCGAACGCTGCGACCGGCTCGAACACGCCGTGGGCTCCGCGGATCAGCTGCTGGGGCGCCTGGAGCGGATGGCCGGCCCCGTGGCGGCGAAGCGAAGGGCCGGGCTGCCGCGGGATCTCGTGGCGCGCCTGGCCGACCTCCTGCGGCTGCTCGACCTGGCGCGCGAATCGCTCCTGGCCGGCGAACCCTGGGATGCCTATCTCCAGGTGGACGTCGAGGGCACGCCCCAGGCGGCCGGCGCGGGCGACTGGCCCGATCGCCTGGTCGCGATGTACTCGGAATGGGCCCAGCGACGTCGCATGCGGCTGGAGGTGCTCGAGGATGCGACCGCGTCGACCGGGAAGGGGCGCCGCTGGCTCGCGGTCGTCTCCGGCCTGGCCGCGTGGACGCTGCTGCGCGGCGAGGATGGCCAGCATGTCTGGGAGGAGCCCGACGACGGGGCGGAGAAGGCCCGGCGCCAGGCACGCGTGCGGGTGATCGGTGCCGAGGTCGACGGCGACGAACCGCACCGGGTGGCCCGCCGCCGGCTCGGCGCGCCGTCGCCGGAGAGTCTGCGGCTGGTGAGGATCTACCGCGCCGAGCCGGATCCCCTGGTGCGCGACCGCATCGCCGGCTGGCGCAGCGGTCGGCTCGATCGCGTCCTCGCGGGCGGCTTCGACGTCGAGGGGGCGGTTCGTTGACTCGACACCCCGAGGTCGCCTGACCGATGCCCGATCTCGCCACCATCCTGCTCGCCGTCGGACTGGCGATGGACGCCTGCGTGGTGGCCGTCGGCGCGTTCACGTCCGGCCACACCGATGGCCGGCGCGCGATGTTCCGCCTGAGCTTCCACTTCGGGCTCTTCCAGGGGGCGATGCCGGTGCTGGGCTGGGCCGGAGGCCGGCTCGTCGCCGGGGCCGTGGCCTCGTTCGATCACTGGCTGGCGTTCGGAATCCTCGCCGTGATCGGCGCCCGGATGATCCGCGAGGGCCTCGATCCGGACGTCGACCGCCCCATCCGCGACCCCTCGCGAGGATGGACGCTCGTCCTGCTCAGCGTGGCCACGAGCATCGACGCCCTGGCCGTCGGCTTCGGCCTGGCCCTGCTCGAGGTCCCCATCTGGCACGCGGCCGCGACCATCGCCGTGGTCACCGCGCTGCTCGTCGTCCTCGCGGCCTGGCTCGGGGCCCGGCTCGGGACGCGGATCCGCCGGTGGGCCGGCGTGGTCGGCGGCGTGCTCCTGATCGCGGTCGGTCTGCGGACCCTCGTCGGCCACCGGCTCGGCTGACGCGTGATCCCGGGCGATCGATCCCGCCCGGCGGTCAATCGATCCCCAGCGCC
>WJIQ01000037.1 GCA_014730255.1 bacterium
ATTCGACCGAAGATCGGCATCGCCCTCGGCAGCGGCGGCGCCCGCGGCCTCGCCCACTGCGGCGTGCTCGAGGTGCTGCACGAGGCCGACATCCCCATCGACATGGTCTCCGGCACGAGCATGGGCGCGATCGTCGGCGCGCTGTACGCCCGCTACCGGGACCCCGCCCAGGTCTGGCAGGCCCTCGACCGCTACACCAGCGACCGCGAGTTCGCCGCCCAGTGGGCCGCGTTCGTGCCCCACCGCAACGACGATGGCGAGGCCGTCGTCCGCCCCTGGCACAGCCTCTTCGACTTCATGCAGCGCGGCCGCATCGCGGTCAAGACCATGACCGCCCGCTCGGTCGAGTCGGCCGCCCGCCTGCGCGGTCCCCTCGCGCGCCTCTTCGAGGGCTGCGAGCGCTTCGAGGACCTGAAGCTCCCGCTGGCCACCGTCGCGGTCGACCTCGACTCGGGCGAGATGGTGATCTTCCACGAGGGTTCGCTCCTGGACGGCCTGTACGCCAGCTGCGCCATCCCCAGCGTGTTCCCGCCGTTCGAGGTGGACGGCCGGCTGATCGTCGACGGCGGCGGCCCCTTCCGCGTGCCGGTCGAGGCATGCCGCGAGCTGGGCGCCGACTTCGTGATCGCCGTCGACATCCCCGGCTACCACGAGACCACCCTGCGCAACGGCTTCGACCTCGGCATGCGCAGCAACTCCATCGCGCGCGACCGCCTCAACGAGTACGTCTGCCAGACGGCCGACGTGCTGATCCGCCCCGACGTCCGCGAGATCCACTGGGCCGACTTCGGCGCCTCCGACCGCATCTACCAGCTCGGCCGCGAGGCCGCCGAGGGCGCCATGGACGACCTCGTCCGTCGCTGGAATCGCCGCAAGTCGCCGGTCATGCGGCTGATCGGTCGCATGGGTCGCGCCATGGGCGGAGCCGCCTGAATCCCCTCCGCGAAGACCCCCATGGGGGACGCCACCAACTTGCCCGATTTTTGCTTGCGGTGCGGCGTTCCAGGAGTAATCTATCCGACCCCGGTGAGACGCGTGCCGCCAGCCGCGCCGCGCGTCCACCATGCGCCACGCCCCGTGGGAGGACACCGATGGACAAGACGACCCTCGAGGAATTCCGCCAGATCCTGCTCGACGAGCGCGCGCGCCTGCTGAAGGACGTCAGCCGGAACGACAAGGCCCTTCGCCACGCCGACGGCGAGTCCGAGGGAACCGCCGGCCGGGCCCACAGCAACCATCTGGCCGACCAGGGCAGCGACGAGGCCGAGTACGAGACCAAGCTCCTGCTCTCGGCCAGCCAGAACGAGTACCTCCGCGAGATCGAGGACGCCCTGCAACGGGTCGAGGACGGCACCTACGGCGTCTGCGAGATGACCGGCCAGGACATCAACCTCGAACGCCTGCGCGCCATCCCCACCGCCCGCCTGAGCGTCGAGGCGCAGGAGAAGCTCGAGAGCGGAGGCAACTGGTAGGGCCCCACGGCCGCACGACGAATCCGAGCGACCGCCGCCCTGGATGGGGTGGCGGTTTGCTTTTGTCGGTCGCGCTAGAACCCCGTCGCGAGGCCCGAGGCAGGCGGCCGCAGGGGGCCCTTCGTGAAGGATCCTGGCTAGAACCCCGTCGCGAGGCCGACGCTCACCGTCAGCGCCCGCTGCAATCCGTCGACGTTCTGGTCCCGCGAGACGAGCGGGACGGCCACCCCCGCAGCGAGGTCCAGCCGCCCGATGAGCGACCGCCTCGCCTCCAGTCCCAGGTTGATCTGCAGCCGGTCCGAGTCCTCGACCTCGATGGTGGTGTCGTCGGCCAGACGGATCTCGGTCGCGGCCAGCCGCTGGATCGCCTGCACCTCGGCCGTGAGGTCGAACCCGCCCGCCGTGAACGCGCGCGCCACCTGCAGGTAGAGGTCGTCGCCGCGCCGGATGGGCGTGGTCTCGTTACCGGTGAACGTGTCCTCGACCAGCTGGTAACCCAGCGCGAACGACCACGCCCGGTGCCGGGCGGTCGCGGCGAGGATCAGGTCGGTGGCCCCGAGGCCGGGCTGGTAGGCCTGGGGCAGGTCGGGCTCGGCGTCGTCGTCACCGGTGGCGAGGCGCGCGCCGGCTGCGAGGCCGAGGGTCCAGCACGGCGAGGTCACGATGGCCTGCTCGAGGAGCACGAGCGCGTCGCCGGGGCCGCTGGCCGAGCCCTGCTCGCCGTCGCTGCTCCGGTAGGGCAGGCGGATCGCGAGGCCGGTCCGGTCGGTGAGCGCGAGTCGGGCGCCCAGTTCGACGCTGTGCACGACCAGGTCGTCGTCGTCGCCGGTCACGCCGAGGCGGTAGGTGAGGTCGGCGGTGTGCTGCGGGGAGGCGTGGTCTGCCGTGACCCTCGTGGCGTGGTCGCCGACGAGGCAGAGCCCGGCGTCGGAGCACTGGGCGTGGGCAGCGGTGGCAGCTAGCACGAGGGCGAGGGTGAGGCTGAGGGCGGTCGTCGCGGGTGGCTGGCGCATGATGGTACCTCGGGCTGGGGCTTCGGGCCGGACGGTGGGCCAGCCGGTCCCGGGCGGTGCCAGGGGCGGCTGGCGCGTTGCTGCGGGGCGCATGTGGATGCGGGTTGCGCGACACCATTTCAATCCTGTTTCAGATATATACGACCGGGCCGCTCTCGGCGTGACAAAAGACATTTGTATGATTTTTTAAAGCATTTATTGCTCGCGTGTTAAAGATACTTGAATTATATTTACGCATACCTCCCACTCGCCCCCTCACCCGGGAGTATGCCATGACATTCCAGCCCGACCTGCCCGCCGCCACGGTCGACGTGCGCCTGCGCGAGGCCGTCCACACCTTCGAGACCGCCGAGCACAACGTCGTCCTCTGGTTCGCCGAGATGCAGCGACGCCAGCTCCACCGCGACCTCGGCTACTCCTCCCTGCGCCAGTATGCACTGATGGCCCTCGGGTTCTC
>WJIQ01000215.1 GCA_014730255.1 bacterium
GCTCACCCACGGGATCGCCGACGACATCGTCTCCACCCTCCTGCTCGCCCACCCCGGCCCGGTGATCGCCGCGCCGGCGATGAACGACAACATGTGGGCCCACCCGTCGACCCAGCAGAACCTGGGCACCCTGCGCGCGCGCGGCGTGCACCTCATCGAGCCCGGCGAGGGCTGGCTCGCCTGCGGCGTCGAGAGCAAGGGCCGCCTGGCCGAGCCCGAGGACATCGTGGCCGAGGTCGAGCGCGTGCTCGACCTGGCCGGCCCCGAGCGCGGGTTCTGGCGCGATCGCCGCGTCCTGGTGACCGCCGGGCCGACCCGCGAGCCCGTCGACGCCATCCGCTACCTGAGCAACCGCTCGACCGGCGTGATGGGCACCGCCCTGGCCGCCGAGCTGGTGCGCCTCGGCGCCCGCGTGACCCTGATCACCGGCCCCGGCACCGCGACCGCACCCGACGGCCTGGCCCAGCACGTGGACGTGACCACGGCGGCGGAGATGGCCGCGGCGGTGGACCGCGCGCTCGACGCCGGCCAGGACTGGCTCGTGATGGCCGCCGCCGTGGCCGACTTCGCCCCGCGCGAGGTGCGCGAGGGCAAGGTCAAGAAGGAGACCCAGGGCGGCGGCTGGACCCTGGAGCTGTCGCGGACGCCGGACATCCTGACCGACGTCGTCGCCCCGCGCCGTGGCGACCTGCGCGTGGTCGGCTTCGCCCTCGAGACCGGGGCGGTGCTCGAGCGGGCGGCGGCCAAGCGCGAGGCCAAGGGCATGGACTGGATCGTGGCCAACGACCCCACCGCCACGGGCGGCGCCTTCGGCGACGCGCCGCACACCGTGCACCTGATCGGCCCGGACGGGCCGGCCTGGTCGAGCCCCGAGCCGGCGACCAAGGCCCGACTGGCGGCGGCGCTGCTGCGCGAGATCGCCCGTGCGGAGATGACCGCGGGCGGGGAGGGCCCGGCGTGAGGGGCGACCTGCGCGACCTGCTGGCCGACCTGGCGACCTACCTCGAGCAGCAGCAGCGCGCCGGGGGGCGGTTCTTCTTCGAGGATGGACGGGCCGAGGGGGCGGCCGATGGTGCGGCCGTCGAGGCGGCGCCGGCGGAGGCGGCCGCTGCGAGCGAGTCCGAGATCGCGTCGTCGTCCTCATCTTCGTCGCCGTCGTCTCCGTCGATCTCGACCGCAGCCGTCGACTCCGCCGGCGGTCCGGCCCCGCCGCCCCGGCCGGAGCCGAGCCCGCCGAAGCGCCCGGAGAAGCCCCGGTCGCCGGAGAAGGCCGCTCGCGAGGAGGCGTTCCAGCGCGAGTGCGCGGCGTTCGTCCGGGACGCGCTGACGTTGATCGCCCGCTCGCGCGGGGTGGGGTCCGCGTCGCAGGCCCCGGCGCAGTCGGGCCTGTTCGAGGCCGGCGCGCCCGCCGGGCCGGTGGCGCCGGGGGCGGAGGCCGTGGACGAGGCCGTGCCCGCCGATCCGGCCGCGGAGCTCGCGGCCCTCGGCGACGAGGTCCGCGCCTGCACCGCCTGCGGCCTGCACGCCGGTCGGCTCAACGCCGTGCCGGGCGCCGGGCATCCGCGCGCCACGCTCATGCTCGTCGGCGAGGCGCCCGGGCAGGCGGAGGACGAGCAGGGTCTGCCCTTCGTCGGTCGCAGCGGCCGGCTGCTGACCGACATCCTCAGGGCCATCGGGTTCGCCCGCGAGGACGTCTTCATCGGCAACGTGCTCAAGTGCCGGCCGCCGCAGAACCGCGATCCCGAGCGGGACGAGGTCACGGCCTGCGAGCCGTACCTGCGCCGCCAGATCCGGATCATCCAGCCGCGGATCATCCTCTGCCTCGGCCGGGTGGCCGCGCACACCCTGCTCGGGACGACGGCCTCCCTGCGCGACCTGCGGTCGTCGGTCCACTTCTTCGCCGGCGTTCCCGTCATGGCGACCTACCACCCGGCCGCCCTGCTGCGCAACCCGTCCAGCAAGCGGGACGCCTGGGACGACGTCCGCAAGGTGCGCGCCCTGCACGACGCGCTGGCGTCCGGGGACTGACGGCGGGTGTCGCCTGCGCCTGACAGTCCTAAACCGCTGCGGTGATTCATCGTGGGATGGTCGGCGGCCGGGCGTGTCCGGGGCGCCTGTCAGCGCGGGGTCGGACGGCTCGCGACGCGGGGGCGATAACTCGTTGTCAGGAGCCGCGCTGGGCGGATCCCGGTGATCGGGTGTTGCTGGCACGACCGTTGCGTTCTTCTGGACGGCGGCGATGCCCATCCCGCATCCCGATCTCGAATCTGGCCAGCATGTCTCGCTCCATCGCACGCTAGCATCGCATCGCAGCTGCCCCCCAGGGGCCCGACCTCGGTCGGGCCCCGTTTTATTTATGATGGAGTCGGGCGCAGGCGGGGTCGCGAGCGCAGGTTGGCGTCGTGGCGTGGGCGGGCCAGATCCGTGACGCTTGCATCTGGATGCAAGGATGTCCCCCCGGGGGTAGTTTTTATGTTAAGTCGCGGCAAGGAGGACGCGCCCCGAAATGGGCTCGGAGCACACCCAGCAGACGACGGACGTCGCGACCAGCCGCCCCGCCTCACCCCTCACCCCGACGCGTGACCAGCACCGGGAACTCCATCTGCTCGTCCACGCCCGTGATCGGCGGGTGATGCGTGGGCCGCTCGAACCCGGCGTCGGTCAGCAGCACGTCGATCTCCTCGCGCGCGTACGCCTGGTGGCACTGGGCATGGCGCTCGACACGGCCGGTCTCGAGGTCGACGATCCAGTGCACGGTGATCTCGGCGCGCTGGTCGTCGTCCCAGTGGTGCTCCTGGAGCCACAGGTGCGGACGGTCCGAGAAGACGGACCGGTCCCGGGTCTCCCAGCTGGTCTCCGCGTGCCGGGCGAACAGCTCCTCGGGCATCCACTCGATCACCACCAGGCCGCCGGGCCGGACCATCGCGGCCAGGTCGCCCATGAGGCCCCGCGCCTCGTCGGGCGTGAAACTGGCGATCTCGGCGAACCAGAAGGTGGCGACGTCGACCGGAGCGAGCCGCGCGCGCAGGTCCGCGCCGAGCGCGGTCAGGTCGGCCTCGACGATCGACACGCGGTCATCCAGGCCCTCGCGCGCGGCCTCGGCCCGGGCATGGGCGACGGCGGCCGGACCGTAGTCGATGCCCGTCACCTGCAGGCCCGCCCGGGCGAGTGCCAGCGCATAGAGGCCAGGGCCGCAGCCGAGGTCGAGCAGGTGGCGCGGCCGGCCGGCCGGCCCGGGCTCCTCGGCGCTGAGCAGCTCGAACAGCCAGTCGACGTGGGCGCGGATCACGTCGGGCGCGCGACTGGCCATGTGGGTGTCCGGGTCGAGGTGGACCGGGAGGACGCGCTCGCTGAACCGCGGGTCGTGCCAGGGGATCTTGTGGCCGTCGCGCCACGGTCGTGGCGGGAAGGCGCGGGTCAGCAGGTGCCGGAGGGTGAGAGGCGGCTCGTCGGGGGTCATCGGCACGGTCCTCGCGAGGGGGTTATCCACAGGCCGGGGCCCGGGGCGCGGGGGACGATCCACGGGGCGAGGGGCGCGTTCTGGCGGCGGTTGCCGGCGGCCGCCGGAGGTTGTCCACCGGGCGCGTGAGTTATCCCCCGACTTATGCCCCGGAACTCCGCGAACTGTCCACGGGAAATGTCGACGCCGGGAGACATGAGGCCGACATCGCGTCACCTTTCGTGATACATTGCCGGACCCCGTCGGGTCCCCTCGTCCCGGATCCGCTGCTCCCGGAAGCGAAGCTCCGGGAACCGGGACGCCCCGACAGCCGCCGGCCGAGCCAGCCGCCCGCGCCCGAAGCGAGAGGTCCTCGTGGAAGCCAGCCTGCAGCCCCAGCCCATGCCGTCCGGACGTCGCCCGCCGTCGAACCTCGACGCCGAGCGCGCGATCCTCGGCGCCGCCCTGCTCGACCGCGCCGCGGTCGGCGTCGCCCACGAGACGCTCAGGGGCGACGAGTTCTACCTGCGCGAGCACCGCCTCATCTTCCAGGCCATGCTCGCGCTCTACGATGCCGAGCAGGCCATCGATCCGATCACCGTCGGCGACCACCTGCGCAAGCAGGGCGAGCTCTCGGACGCCGGCGGGATGGACTACGTCACCGAGCTGCAGGCGATGGTCGCCACCGCCGCGCACGTCAGCTACCACGCCGGGATCGTGCGCGAGAAGTCGGTCCTGCGCGACCTGATCACCGCCTCCAGCGACACGGTCAACGAGTGCATGAGCGGCGAGGGCGAGGCGGCCGAGATCCTCGACGCCGCCCAGGGCCGGTTCCTGCTCATCGGCGAGAACGCGCGCAAGGGCGACTTCGTCGGCCTCGACCAGATCGTCCCGCGCACCTTCGCCGGCATCGAGGACGCCGCGCGCAACCAGAGCGACGTGACCGGCCTGCGGACCAGCTTCCAGCAGATGGACCACATGACCGGCGGCCTGCAGAAGGGCGACATGCTGATCCTCGCCGCGCGGCCGTCCATGGGCAAGACCTCGCTCGCCCTGAACGTGGCTTACAACGTGGCCACGAAGGAGGACCAGGGCGTGGCCATCTTCTCGCTGGAGATGGGCCGCGAGCAGCTGGTCCTGCGCATGCTCTGCTCGGCCACGGGCTTCAACCTGCACAACGTGCGTCGCGGCAAGCTCCGCGCCGAGGACTGGCCGCGGCTGACCCGCGCCTGCGACCAGCTCTCGCGGGCGCCGGTCTACATCGACGACACGCCGGGCATGACGGTCCTGGAGATGAAGTCCAAGGCCCGTCGCCTGCAGCAGCAGCACGGCATCGGCCTGATCATCATCGACTACCTGCAGCTGATGACCGGCTCGGCGCGGGCGGAGAGCCGCCAGCAGGAGATCTCGATGATCAGCCGCTCGCTCAAGGGCATGGCCAAGGACCTGAACGTGCCGGTGATGGCCCTCAGCCAGCTCTCGCGCGCGGTGGAGTCGCGCAGCGATCACAAGCCCATGCTCAGCGACCTGCGCGAGTCGGGTTCCATCGAGCAGGACGCCGACGTGGTGATGTTCATCTTCCGCGAGGAGTACTACAACCCCGACGACGAGGAGGCCCGCAACAAGGCCACCGTGATCATCGGCAAGCAGCGGAACGGTCCCACCGGAGAGTTCGACCTTCACTTCCACAAGGAGTTCACCCGGTTCAGCGATCTTGCGCCGGCAGCGCAGGAGGCGCCGCCGCCGGGGCTGTGACGGTCGATGCCATCGGGTGGGATACGGGGCGGGGCGTGGCCGGAGGGTCGCGCCCCGCTGCTCGAGGCCCCGCGGCTCGAGGTCCCGCTGCTCGTCGGCGGGAGGGCGGTCGCTCAGTAGGCCGCCACCGCCGCGATCTCCAGCCGGAACGGTCCGGCCTGCTTGTCGGCGACCATGAAGCCGAGCTGGCGGACGCGCGCCGGATCGAGGGGTCCGTCCACCCGGACGCGCCGGCCGCGGAACACGGGCACGAAGCGGTCGAACGGCGCGGTGACCTGGGTCCACTGGCCCTCGGTGGTGGGGAACTCGAACTGCCAGGCGTGGCCGTCGAAGCGGTCGGTGTCGCGCAGGCGCAGGCGGTAGGTGCGGCCGTCGCCCCGCACCCGCACGGTCAGGCCATGGTGGTCGGCCAGGGGGAAGGGGCGCGGCAGGGTGCGCACCGAGGCGAAGCCGCCGTTGTTGGCCAGGCTCAGGTGGCCGGTGAAGACCATCACGCCGTCCTCGTGCGCGAGGCCGCCGCTGCTGCGCCCGCCCATGACGGTGTCGTGCACGGCGAGCCAGCGCTGGGGCTCGGTGGGGTCGGTCACGTCGACCAGCCGCGGCGACGCCGCGCCGGCGGCCAGCATCATCATCAGGGCGGGTTTCATCACGATCGGGTCCTCGATCCGGTGGCTTCGATCTTCAACCATACGACAGATGTCGAGTTTCGCCACGGTGCCGGACAAAAAGCGCCTTGGCGTCCAGATAACATGCGTTATCTTGGCCTCGACCCCGCTCGCCGACATCCGTCCGGAGGCCTCATGCACCCCCGTCTCGACCTCATCGACCTCGACCAGACCGGTCTGGAGGGGTACCGCCGTTTCATCAGCTGCTGGCTGAGCCGGGACCACGGTCCGACGTTCATCGTCGACCCGGGGCCGGCGAGCACCGCCGGGCGGCTGATCGCGCGGCTCGGCGAGCTGGGCGTCGCGCGCCTGGACCGGATCCTGCTGACCCACATCCACCTCGATCACGGCGGGGCGACGGCCGCGCTGCTGGCCGCGTATCCCGATGCGCGGGTGGTCTGCCACCGGAAAGCGCGCAAGCACCTGGTGGCGCCCGAGCGGCTGTGGGAGGGGTCGCGCCAGGTGCTGGGCGAACTGGCCGAGCGGTACGGCGAGCCCCGGCCCATCGGCGAGGGCGATCTATCCGATTACGACGACCTCGCGCGCGATGATATCCAGACCATCGAGACCCCCGGCCACGCGCCGCACCACGTGAGCTTCCTGCACCGGGGCACCCTGTTCGTGGGCGAGGCGGCGGGCACGTTCCTGCGCCTGGACGACGGCGGCTGGTACCTGCGGCCGGCCACGCCGCCGCGCTTCGTCCTCGACGTGGCGACGGCGAGCCTGGACCGGCTGCTCGCGGTCGACCCCGAGCCCGAGCGCCTGGCGTTCGCCCACCACGGCCTGCTCGCGGGCCGCACGCGCGAGCTGCTGACGCGGTCGCGGCGGCAGCACGAGCAGTGGGTCGACGTCGTGCGCGAGGAGCGGCGGCAGCGGCCCGAACTCGGGTTCGACGCGCTGGCCGACCGCATCGTCACGCGGCTGCGCCGGGAGGATCCCGACTTCGCCCGCGGCCGCGAGCTGCCGGCGGACATCGCCGTGCGCGAACGGGACTTCACGCGGCAGACGCTGCGGGGTATGGTCCAGTACGTCGAGAGCGAGCAGGGGGACGACGAGACGCAGGAGCGGGCCGCGGACTCATGAACATCCTGGCCATCATCGGGCAGTCGGTGATCAACTGGCTCACGGCGCTGGGGCGCGGGTTCATGGTGCTCTGCGGCATCGTCTGCCACCTGCGGGCGTGCTGGAAGCGCCGGCGCGAGATCGTCGAGCAGATGCACATCATGGTGATCGGCTCGCTGACGCTGGTGGTGACCACCGCCGCGTTCACCGGCGCGATCACCGCCGTGCAGACCGGCTACCAGATGAAGAACTACGTGCCGATGATCTTCCTGGGGACGATCGTGGCCAAGAGCGTGGTCCTGGAGATGGGCCCGGTGCTGGCCGCCCTGGTGGTCGGCAGCCGGCTGTCGGCCAACTACGCCGCCGAGCTGGGCACCATGAAGGTGACCGAGCAGCTCGACGCCATGGAGATCATGGCCATCGAGCCGGTGCAGTACCTGGGCCTGCCGCGCTTCGTGGCCGGCGTGCTGATGATGCCGGTGATCACGCTGGTGGCCGACTTCATCGCCCTGATCAGCGCCCTGATCGTCTCCACGCTCACCCTCGACGTCACGGTGCAGACCTTCACCGCGGGCATGCGGCTGTTCTGGGACATCGCCGACCCGATCACCGGCCTGAGCAAGACCTTCTTCTTCGGCGGCATCATCGCCATGAGCGGCATCTACCATGGCTTCGCCACGCAGGGCGGCGCCGAGGGCGTGGGCCGCTCGACCATGCAGGCGGTGGTCTCGACCTGCCTGAGCGTGCTGGTGGCCGACTACGTCCTCAACACCATCTTCATGCAGATCATCTTCGGGGGGCGGCTATGAGCGACGTCCTGCCCACCCCGCCCGATCTGTCGGTCGCCGACCCCACGAGCTTCGCGGGCGTCGTGGTCGACCAGGTGAGCAAGCGCTTCGGCGAGAAGGTGGTGCTCGACCGCTGCGACCTGGCGATCAACAAGGGCGAGACCCTGGTCGTGGTCGGCCGCAGCGGCCAGGGCAAGTCGGTCCTGCTCAAGCACATCGTCCGGCTGCTCGAGCCCGACGAGGGCCGCATCTGGGTCGAGGGCCACGAGGTGACCGCGCTCGAGCGCTCGCCCCTGATGGAGCTGCGCAAGAAGTTCGGCATGCTCTTCCAGGGCTCGGCGCTGTTCGACAGCATGACCGTGTGCGAGAACATCGGGCTGATCCTCGAGGAGCACACCGACTGGCCGGACGAGCGCGTCCGCGCCCGGGCGTGCGAGTGCCTGGAGCTGGTCGGCCTCGTGGGCACCGAGGACAAGCTGCCGAGCGCGCTGTCCGGCGGCATGAAGAAGCGGGCGGGCCTGGCCCGGGCCATCGTCATGGAGCCGGAGTACATCCTCTACGACGAGCCGACGACGGGTCTCGACCCGATCACGGCCGACGCGATCAACGACCTGATCATCAAGCTGCAGCGCGAGCTGAACGTGACCAGCATCGTGGTCACCCACGACATGGCGAGCGCCTTCAAGGTCGGCGACCGCATGGCCATGCTCAACGACGGACGCATGGTCTTCCACGGCACGGTCGACGAGGTCCGCGGTTCCGACCACCCCGCCGTCCGTCAGTTCATCGAGGGGCGGGCCGATGGCCCCCTCGGAGTGTTCTAGGAGAGAGGCATGAACGGTCAGCGCAGTCGCGAGATCCAGGTGGGCATCATGGTGGTGATCGGGCTGGTGATCCTGATCGCGGGCCTGATGTTCTTCAAGCGCGTGAACCTGGACACCGACATGGCCGAGTACGCCGTCGATTTCAACGCGGTCGAGGGCCTGCGCAAGGGCGACCGCGTGCAGGTCCGCGGCATCCGCGTGGGGGCGGTCAAGGAGTTCGAGATCCTGCCCGGCAAGGTGCGCGTGCACCTGGAGATCGAGGACTGGGTGCGGCTGTACGAGAACGCCCGCGTGGTGCTGGTGATGAAGGGCATCGTGGGCGAGGTGCTCGTGGACATCGTGCCCGGGTCGGGGACGGTGGTCGAGCCGGGCCACGTCTTCGAGGGGCGCAACGCCGCGTCGATGCTCGCCCTGGGCGACAAGGTGAACGAGTCGCTGGACAAGATGTCCGCCCTGAGCGAGGAGGTCCGCCTGTTCATCGGCGAGCTGCGCAGCAAGGGGCTGATCGCCGGTCCGCTGGCCGCGGCCGAGCGCACCATGCTCGAGGTCGAGGGCACCGTGGCGGAGAACCGTACGGCGATGCGGAAGCTCACGCGGAACCTCTCCGAGCTCACCGAGACGCTCGATGCCGCGCTCGGCGACGGTAAGCTGGACACCCTGCTCGCCTCGACCGGGTCGGCGGCCGACGAGGTGGCCGTGACCATGGTCGAGCTGCGGGACACCAACGCGCGGCTGGGGGCGATCCTCGCGCGGCTGGAGAAGGGCGAGGGCACGGCCGGCCGGCTGCTCCACGACGAGACGCTCTACGTGCAGGCCGACAGCACGCTGCAGTCGATGCACCGGCTGATTGACCAGCTGCGGCGCAATCCGAAGGCGATGCTGGAGATGTCGCTCTTCTGAGCGGCGAATGGCGGCGGCGTGCGCGGGGTACGTCCGGTGAGGACTCGAGACGGAGGTCACACCATGCACGAGACCGATCTGCACCTGCACGAGGAGGTCCTGCTGCTCGCCCTGGACGAGGAGAAGGGCTCGATCATCGCCGACTCGTGGCAGCTGGCGGCCGGCGGGGCGATCGTCGCCGAGCTGCTGCTGCGCGAGCGGGTGCGGCTGGACGGGGACAGGCGGCCGCACGTCGAGGTCGTCGACTCCACCCCGGTGGGCGACCCGATCCTGGACGACGCGCTGGCGGAGATGGCCGCCCGCGAGAAGCCGCGACGGGGCGTCGACTGGGTGCAGCGCCTGCAGGGCCGCGGCAGCCTGAAGCGCGAGATCGCCGACGGTCTGCTCCGGAAGCGGATCGTGCGCGAGGAGGAGGGCAAGGTCCTCTGGATCTTCCCCACCACGCGCTACCCCGAGCGTGACGGCCGGGCCGAGAACGAGGTCCGCCAGCGGCTCTCCCGTGCGATCTTCCGCACCGGCGAGCAGGTGCTGCCGCGCACGGTCGTCCTGCTCGCCCTCTGCCATGCGGCGGGCATGCTGCCGCAGATCTTCGACAAGCAGCGCCTGAAGAACCGGCGCGACCACATCGAGAAGCTGGTGTCCGGCGAGGCGGCCGGCGTGATCGCCCGGCAGGCGGCCGAGGCGGCGCAGATGGCGCTGATGGTCGCGGTCGTGGTGCCGACCATCGTCGTGACGACCACGTCGTAGACGCCGGCCGCGCGGCATGGCGCGGCGCTTTCGAGGGTCGAGGAGGACCGATGCTCGCCAACCTGCTCGCCGTGCCGGTGCTCCTGTTCGGGGCCGCGGCCATCATCTCGGTCGGCGCGGGCAACATCGGTGCGGGCGTGATGGCGACCGCGGCCGTGGCGGTGGTCGTCGCCCGGCGGGGCGCCCGGGACGCCTGGCCGCCGCGGGACGTGCTGCTGGCCGTGCTCGCGGTGTGGCTCACCCATGCGCTGGCGACCGCGCTCGCCGGGCCCAATCCGGTGCGCTGGGACAAGCTGGTCGAGGAGATGTGGCTGAAGGCCCTGGTGGTGACCGTGCCGCTGGCGGCCGCCGGCCGGCCGCGCCTGGTGCGGGCCGCGGTGCTGGTGACCGTGGCCGCGGGCGCGCTGGTCTCGCTCTACGCGCTGGCGCAGTTCCTGGCCGACCACGATCTCTGGCGCGACGAGCCGCTGCTGCACACGGCGGGCTTCCCCATCGCCACGGCGTTCCACGGGCATCACCTGAGCTGGGGCGGGCAGGCGATGCTCGCCCTGGTGGTGGCCATGGCCTGGCTGCGCGACGTGGTGCTCGAGCGGCCGCGCCGGACGTGGCTGCCGCTGGTGGCCTGCCTGGTGATCGGCGTGGGCCTGATCGTCTCCTTCGCGCGCAGCGCGCAGCTCGGCGCGTTCGCCGCGGCGGTGTTCCTGGTGGTGACCCTGCCGGGGCGCTGGCGGCGGCTGGGCGTGGGCGCGCTGGTGGCCGTGGTGATCGTGGCGCTGCTCGTGCCGGCGGTGCGCCTGCGGGCGCTGGAGGCGTTCACCGACGAGAAGGAGGTCACCCGGCCCAACCTGTGGCGCAGCTCGCTGGCGGGGATCGCCGACCGGCCGCTGCGGGGCTGGGGCCCGGGCAACTTCGGCGCCATGCTCGACGAGCACGAGGTCGACGGGTACTACGAGGTCCGCGCCCACAGCCACAACGACTACCTGATGCACGCGGTCAACGCCGGCCTGCCCGGCCTGCTGGCCGCGCTGTGGCTGATCTGGGCCACGGTGCGCCACCTGCACGCCGGCTGGCGCCGCGGGGGCCCGGGCAGCTGGATCCCGCTGGGGGGCCTCGCCTGCCAGGTCGCCATCGTGGTCGCCGGCCTGTTCCAGGTCTACCAGACCGACGACGAGCCGGAGATGCTGCTCTACTACCTGATCGGCCTGGGGCTGGCGCAGCTGATCACGTCGCGGCGCGAGGACGCGGCGTCCGGGGCTTGACGGAACCGTGTCCGTCTCGTTGCGTTCAACCGTCAGGCGCGACGCCCCGCCGCGCCGGTGTGATCGTTCGCCCGATGACGTCGCCCGATGACGAGGATCCGTCCACCGATGATCCAGCGTGCTGCCGCCGTCGCCCTGCTCGCCGGCCTCGCCGCCCTCTCCGGGTGCACCGAGGACGACACGATCGTGTCCGTGAACTTCGAGAGCGGACCCATCGACGACCTGACCGTCACGGCGACCACGCCGACGTCGGCCACCCTGGTGTGGTCGGCCCCGTCGGCGGGGGGGACCACGGCCGAGGGCTACCGTATCCGCTACGGCGTGGGCTCGCTCGCGCCGGGCACCTGGGACGAGGCCGTGGTCATGCCCGACCCGCCGCCGCCCAACGTGCCCGACTCGACGGACGTCTACTGGGCGGTCGACCTGCCCCCGGGCGAGACCCTGGCCTTCGCCGTGCGCTACACCCAGGGCAACGGCGTCTCCGAGCTCTCCAACGTGGCCACGGTGACCATGCCCGGCGCGCCGGCGATCCCGGACGACTGCATCCTCGTGCCCGCGGGCACCTTCGTGATGGGCAGCCCGCCCGACGAGTTCCGCCGCGACGAGGACGAGGCCCAGCACGAGGTCACCCTGACGCGGGCGTTCTTCATCGGCCGTCACGAGGTCACCCAGGGTCAGTACGAGGACCTCATGGGCGAGAACCCGAGCCAGCGCCAGGGGCCGACGGTGCCGGTGGAGAACGTGTCGTTCCTGGATGCGGTCCGCTACTGCAACGCGCGCTCGCTGGCCGACGGCCTCGCGCCCGCGTACACGATCGAGGGCGAGACGGTCAGCTGGGACCGCGACGCCGGGGGCTGGCGCCTGCCCACCGAGGCGGAGTGGGAGTACGCCTGCCGCGCGGGCTCGGACAGCTCGCTGCCCAACGGCGACATCACCGAGACCGCCTGCAACCTCGACTTCCTGCTCGACCAGTACGGCGTCTACTGCGGCAACGACGACGAGGACGACGAGGGCGTCGGCGGGCCGAGCCCGGTGATGGGCCGCCGGAACAACGCCTGGGGCCTGTACGACGTGCACGGCAACGTCTTCGAGTGGTGCTGGGACTGGTACGCCTCCGACCCGCCGCGCGTGGACGACCCGGCCGGCCCCGTCACGGGGGTCAACCGGGTGATCCGCGGCGGCGGCTGGACCAGCCAGGCCCAGGCCTGCCGCGCGGCCAACCGCAGCCAGCTCGCGCCGTCGAGCCTCAATCCGGCGGTGGGATTCCGGGTGGCGCGGAACGTGCCTTAGAGATCGGTTCTCTGGTTCGTGAGTCGCGGTCTATCCGGCTAGATCGCGGGCGTCGCGTTGATATTTGGGCTGAAACGGCTATGATTCCCGCTTCGACGAGGTATCCGGATACCGAGCCCGCGCGAGGACGCTAATCATGGCCTACGACCCCTCCGTCATCGAGCCCCGCTGGCAGCAGTACTGGCGTGAGCACGGCACCTTCCGCACGCCCGACACCAGCGAGAAGCCCAAGTACTACGTGCTGGACATGTTCCCCTACCCGTCCGGCCAGGGCCTGCACGTGGGCCACCCCGAGGGCTACACCGCGACGGACATCATGGCGCGCTACAAGCGCCTGCGCGGCTTCAACGTCCTGCACCCCATGGGCTGGGACGCGTTCGGCCTGCCCGCGGAGAACTACGCCGTCAAGACCGGCACCCACCCCGCGGAGACCACGAAGAGGAACATCGAGACCTTCAAGCGGCAGCTGCAGATGTTCGGCTTCAGCTACGACTGGGACCGCGAGGTCGCCACCACCGACCCGGAGTACTACCGCTGGACCCAGTGGATCTTCACCCTGCTGTACGAGCAGGGCCTGGCCTACGAGGCCGAGGTCCCGGTGAACTGGTGCCCCGAGCTGGGCACCGTGCTGGCCAACGAGGAGGTCGTCGACGGCAAGAGCGAGATCGGCGGCCACCCGGTGATCCGCAAGCCGATGAAGCAGTGGATGCTGAGGATCACCGCCTACGCCGAGCGCCTGCTCGAGGACCTCGAGGACCTCGACTGGCCCGAGGGCATCAAGGACCTGCAGCGCAACTGGATCGGCCGCTCCGAGGGCGCCGAGGTCGACTTCGAGGTGCCGGCGATCGGCGAGAAGCTGCGCGTGTTCACCACCCGGCCCGACACCCTGTTCGGCGCGACCTACATGGTGGTCTCGCCCGAGCATCCGTGGGTCGACCGGCTCGCCGTCGGCGAGCAGCGCGACCGCGTGCTCGCGTACTGCGAGGTCGCCTCCCGCAAGTCCGAGCGCGACCGCCAGGTGGCCCGCGAGAAGACCGGCGAGTTCACCGGCACCATGGCCATCAACCCGGTCAGCGGCGAGGAGATCCCCATCTGGGTCGCCGACTACGTGCTCATGGGCTACGGCACGGGCGCGATCATGGCCGTTCCGGCCCACGACCAGCGCGACTGGGAGTTCGCCCGCCAGTTCGACCTGCCCATCGTCCCGGTGATCTCCGGCGGCGACATCGACCGGGAGGCCTGGACCGGCGACGGTCAGCTCATCAACTCGCCCCTGATCGACGGCCTCTGCGTGGACGACGCCAAGGCGACGATCACCGACTGGCTCGAGCAGCAGGGCCTGGGCGAGCGCAAGGTCAACTACAAGCTGCGCGACTGGCTCTTCAGCCGGCAGCGCTACTGGGGCGAGCCGTTCCCCATCCTCAAGCTGGCCGACGGTTCGGTCCGCGTCCTCGGTCCCGACGAGCTGCCGCTGACCCTGCCCGAGGTCGCCGAGTACCGGCCGTCGGGCAGCGGCGAGGGCCCGCTGGCGACCATCGAGGACTGGATCCACGTCCACGACCCGGTCAGCGGCCAGCACGCCACCCGCGAGAGCAACACGATGCCCCAGTGGGCCGGCTCCTGCTGGTACTACCTGCGCTACATCGACCCGCGCAACCACGAGGCCGCCTGGGACCCGCACAAGGAACGCTACTGGATGCCGGTCGACCTCTACCTCGGCGGCACCGAGCACGCGGTCCTGCACCTGCTGTACGCGCGCTTCTGGCACAAGGTGCTGTTCGACCTCGGCCTGGTCTCGACCCGGGAGCCGTTCCAGTCGCTGCGCAACCAGGGCATGATCCTGGGCGAGAACGGCGAGAAGATGTCCAAGAGCCGCGGCAACGTCGTCAACCCCGACGACGTGATCCGCGACCACGGCGCCGATGCCCTGCGCATGTTCCTGATGTTCCTCGGCCCGCTGGACCGCGACAAGCCGTGGAACTCGACCGGCATCGAGGGCGTGCGCCGCTTCCTGGACCGCGTCTGGCGCCTGTACTGCGACGACGAGACGGACGAGCTGCTACCCGCGGTCTCCGGCGACGTGCCCGGCGAGGACGCGCTCCGGATCCTGCACCGCTGCATCGCCGAGGTCACCGACCGGACCGAGAACCTGCTCTTCAACACGGCGATCAGCTCGATGATGGTCTTCGTCAACGAGATGAACCAGCTCCCGGAGCGCCCGCGCGCCGTGCTCGAGCCGTTCGTGATCATGCTCGCGCCCTA
>WJIQ01000216.1 GCA_014730255.1 bacterium
ACGGCTGCCAGAACACGACCTCGCAAGGGCTGGCGAGGGAGGCGTACCCGATGCGGTACGTTGACCGAGCCAGACCGAGAAGGCGTGTTCTGGCAGCCGTTTGGCCGGCCGCAGCAGGCCCTTCGTGAATGATCCGGGCTAACCCTCGGCCTCATCAGCCTGGACGTCGGTGCTCTCGTCGCTCTCGTAGATGCGCAGCTTCTCGCGCAGCGTCTGGCGGCTGATGCCCAGGACCCGGGCGGCCTGGCTCTTGTTGTTGCTGGTCTGCTCCAGGGTGAAGAGGATCTGGCGCTTCTCCACCTCGGCGAGCGGCATCATGGACAGGCCGGCCCCGATCTGGGCGGCACCGCGCGGATTCTCGCCCTTGATGATGAAGGCCGGGAAGTGATCGGCGATCAGCCGCGCCGGCTCCTCGAGGATCATGATGCGCTTGAGCACGTTGCGCAGCTCGCGCACGTTTCCGGGCCAGGGGTATTGCTGGAGCATCTCGAGCAGCCCCCGGTCGACCGGCGCGCAGCGCAGGCCCATCTGCTGGTTCAGGTCGCGGATGAAGTGGTTGCAGAGGACCTCGAGGTCCTGCGGCCGCTCGCGCAGGGGCGGCACGGTGATCTCGACCACCTGCAGCCGGTAGTAGAGGTCGTTGCGGAAGATGCCCTCGTCGATGGCCCCGGCGAGATCCCGGTTCGTCGCCGCCACGATGCGGGCATGGATCTCGAGGTCGTCCTTGCCGCCGACCCGCCGGAAGCGCCGGTTCTCGAGCACGCGCAGCAGACGGCTCTGCAGCAGGATGCCCATCTCGCCGATCTCGTCGAGGAAGATCGTCCCCCGGCCGGCCAGCTCGAACAACCCCTCCTTGCGCGCCTTCGCGTCGGTGAACGCGCCCTTCTCGTGCCCGAACAGCTCGCTCTCGAGCAGCGTCTCGGGCACTGCCGCGCAGTTGATCTCCATGAAACGGTCGCGCGAGCCGGTGACCTCGTGCAACGCCCGCGCGACGATCTCCTTGCCGCTTCCGGACTCGCCCTGGACCAGGATCGGGGTGTCGGCACCGCTGCGGCTGGCGCCGACCTTCTCCAGGATCCGGGCCACCTCGGCCAGTCCCGGGCAGGCCTTGATCATGCGGAGGTACTGCCCGTCGGCCGCCGGGGCTGCCGGCGCCGCCTCGTCGTCGCCGCCCCCGCCGACGCTGGTGTCGGTGGGGCGGGTCGCCCGTAGCGCACCGCGGACCTGCTTGCGGATGTCGGCCAGCTTGAAGGGCTTGTTGATGTAGTTGTAGGCGCCCAGCCGCATGGCCGAGACCGCGGAATTCACGTCGCCGTACGCGGTCATCAGGATCACCGGCAGCTCGCTGCCCTGGTTGCGCAGGGCCTCGAGCACCTCGAGCCCGCTGATGCCGGGCAGCTTGAGGTCGGTCACGAGCAGATCGTACGCCTCGCCGTGGCACTGGGCGAGCGCCTCCTCGCCCGTCTCGGCGTCGTCCACCTCGAACCCCTCGGCGGTCAGCGCCTCGACCAGCGACATGCGGATGGTCGCCTCGTCGTCGACGACCAGGATTCTCTCAGTCATGAGGCCTCCTCGGCCAGCGCGCGGCTGGCCTCCTTGTCCATGGGCAGCAGCACCCGCATGCGCGTCCACGCACCGTCGCGCTCGGCCCGGATCTGTCCGTCGTGAGCCTCGACCACCTTGCGGCTGTAGGCCAGGCCCAGACCGGTTCCCGTGGTCTTGGTCGTGAAGAACGGCTGGAAGAGCTTCTCGGGGTCGGTGTCGCCGAAACCGGGGCCATCGTCCTCGACGCTCACCACGGCGCCGTCGATCGGCCGATCGAAGCCCAGCACCGGGTCGGAGAGCGTCAGGCGCACGCCGCCGGCGAGGTGGACGCGGACGTGCCCGTCGTCCGGGGCGGCATCGACGGCGTTGAGGGCGAGGTTCAGGATCACCTGCTGGATCTGCGTCGGGTCCGCCGAGGCCACCAGTCCGGCCGGTCCGTCGACCGTCAACGCGATCCCGCGTTCCTCGGCCCGTGGTCGGGCGAGTTCGCGGCACCGGCGTGCGACGGCCACCAGGTCGATGGGCTCGCGGCGCGGCTGGCAGGGGCGGACATATTGCAGCATGTCGGTGATCGTCCGGTTGATCCGCTCGACCTCGCCGGTGATCAGATCGATGCGGTCCCGACGCCGGTCGTCCTCGGGCAGCGAGTCGGCCAGCAGCTCGGCCTGGGCGCTCAGCCCCATCAGCGGGTTGCGGATCTCGTGGGCGAGCGTGGCCGACATCGCGACCAGCGCCTCGAGCTGCTCGGCCCGCCGCCGCGCCGATTCGGCCCGGCGCGTGGCCGTCAGGTCCTCGAGCACCAGCAGCAGCCAGTGGTCGTCGCGTCCCCGGCCGGCCATGGGCGCGGTGCGCACGCGGACCGGCAAGGCCTCGCCGCTCACGTCGGTGACGTGCCCCTCGCCCAGGAACGGCGTCTTGCGGCGCTGGAGCGCCCCGAAGAGCGGCTGCTTGCGGCCGTTGATCGCGAGGTGGCCGCCCAGGAACACCTCCGGCAGATCGTCCGTCGGCGCGCCGCCGGTCAGGGGGCGCTCCAGCAGACGTCCACGCCCGACCGCCGGCTCCGGCCCGGCAGCCGGCCGCTCATCGCCCAGATCCAGGCCGAGCATCTGCCGGGCCGAGCGGTTGACGAAGATCGTCCGGCCCTCGCCGTCGCAGACCCAGATGGCGCTGCTGACGGTCTCGAGCAGCCGGATGTTGAACGCGCTGACGTCGCGCAGGCGATCGAGCATCTGCGCGGCGGCGACCTCCTCCGAGAGCACGACCTGCACCATCTGCAGGAAGGAGACGTGCGCACGGGTCTGCCGCCGTCGCTCGTCCGCGTCGTCATACAGCAAAAGGAGGATTCCCAGGCGCAGTCCCTGGTGTTCCAGCGGCAGGGCGGTGATGCGTCCGGCCGCGCCATCGACCTCGCGGCCGACCTGGAAGATCCCCGGCGCGAGCAGACTGCTGGCCACGCCCGCGTCGATCTGCCGATTGATGCGCAGGACCACCTTGTCCCACGCCTTCTCCTCCCAGCGGTAGGTCTGACGGGGAGCGTACGGGCCCTCCGGTGCGGTCCTCAGCACGACGGCGCCGCCGATCGCGCCGACGAACCGCGCGAGGTTCTCGAGGATGTCCCGCAGGGTCTCGTCCCAGTTGCTGGCATGGCTGAGCTGGCGGCCGAAGCGATACAGCAGCGAGACCTGCTTCATGTGCTCGCTGAGGCGCGTGTTCGCCTCCTCCAGGGCCTTCTGCGTGGCGAGCAGCGACTCCGCCTCGGCCTCGGCATCGACCTGGAGCTGGCGCCGGCGATCGGCCAGCAGCCGCTGCGTGAGCGCCGTGCCGCGCAGGATCTCGCGGCCAGCGTGCTCGTCGTCGTGCCGCGCGGTCACGCCCTCGAGACGCGCGATCCAGTCGTCCGCCGACGCGTCGAGCGCCATCACCTCGTCGAGGCCGGCCCGCACCAGGGAGGGGACGACGGCCGGATCGAGCGCGCCATGGGCGAGGATCACGGGCACCCCACGCGAGGCGGTGCGGCGGAGCCAGTCCACCAGCGCCTCGTGCGGCCCGCCGGTCGAGAGATCCGGATCCGCGAGCACCACCACGTCCGACACCGCGATCACCGTGGCCGGCTCGGGTCGATCGTCGCGACGGGCCACGGCCCAGCGGTCCCCGATCTCGGCGGGCAGCGGACCCTCGCCGATGACGAGCAGCCGGCGACCTGGCTGGCGAGTGGTCGACACGCGCGGGACCTCGAGACGGACGGGAGGGACGGGATACGATCGGGACCAACTGTAAATTTTCTGGCCACCCCGCGCAAGGGAACGTTGGCCTCGTCTCGAGGCCGGCGACGACGGGCGCACGCGCACGCGACGGGCGGCCCGGGGGCCGCCCGTCACGCGCGTCATCTTCGAACGTCGCTAGCCCGGATCATTCACGAAGGGCCTGCTGCGGCCGGCCAAACGGCTGCCAGAACACGCCTTCTCGGTCTGGCTCGGTCAACGTACCGCACCGGGTACGCCTCCCTCGCCAGCCCTTGCGAGGTCGTGTTCTGGCAGCCGTTTTCCTCGGCCTCGCGACGGCCCTTCGTGAATGACCCGGGCTAGAACAGAGGGTGCTCCATGAACATCTGGGCCAGTCGCCCGGCCACCTTCTCCTGGACCTCGGCCGAACGGTAGAACCCGTCGTTGATCCGCTGGCGCGCCTGCTGGACGAGCTCGGCGCGGACCTCCGGCACCTCGTCCATCGCGCCGCGTCCGGCCTCGACCATCTGGCGCAGGTCGGCCAGCTCGCGGGCCTTCGTCGAGATCTCCGCCTTGTCGTCGCCCTGGGCCGGTATCGGCTGGCTGGACGTGTCCTTCGGCGACGCCTGCTCCGGCTGCCGCTGCGGAGCCTGGTTGGTCAGGACGTGCGTCTTCGCGGAATCGGGGGGCAAGATCCTGGTCATGATCGACTCACCTGTCCGGGGTTCGTTCTCTTCACCACGTCGGGCGTCCGTGCCCGGAGATGCAAGCCGGAGACCGTGCCGTCGGGTCCGTCCGCGGCGGGGTCGTCGTGCCCTGCCGGCTGCGACCAGATCACCGGCAAGTGGCGTGATCGTCAATGGTTCGGTGTCCCGCCCGCCGTCTCGTCGCGGATCGGGTCGCCGGTTGGCCGGTCCGTCGGCCCGCGAGCGGGTGGCTGCCTGCTTGACAGGATCGGCAGATTTCGCGCCGACTTTAGCGGAAACCCGGTCTCGCGGTCAAATCGGGCCGGTTCAGACGCTGTCCAGACCCCAGACGGCCACCTGCAGGCGACCGGGCCGGACCTCGCCCTCGGCCACGACCTCACCCAGCCAGGCCGTCGCATCGCGCTCCCGCCCCGGATCCACCGGACCGCAGAGCGCCTGCAGGCGGTCCGGGCGCAGCACCGCCCACAGTCCGCTCGGCACCACGGCGAATCCCGCCCCGGCGGCCACGGCCCGCTCGAGAAACCGCTCGTTGCCCGCCGGCACGAGCGCCCGGGTCGCCAGCCCCTCGGCGGCGACGCGTCCGAGCAGGGGTAGCACGTCCATCGCGGCCCCCGCCCACTCGGCGACGTATCCGGGGAAGTCGATCCCCTTGCCGCAGCAGGCGAACGCCTCGATCCGACCGTCACGCACGAGCGCGCGGATCGTCGTACCGGGCATGCCGTAGAGAGCGGCATGGTCGCCCGCGAGCCGCCGCGTCCTCAGCGGATGGCGGTCGTAGAGGGCCGCGAGGTCGGCGGCGGCCGCCGCACCATCGACCGGTCGGTATCCGGCATCCGGTGGCCATGATCCGTGCGATGCGAGGGGACCGAGATCGAGATGGAACTCCCAGCCGGCCGCCTGGAACCCCCGCCCGGCATATATTTCCGGCTGGTCGGTCCAGAGCACCGCCAGGGGGGTACCGGCGGCCGCGAGGCGCTCGACCATGGCGCGCTGCAGCCGCGAACTCAGCCCCTGCCCCCGGTGGTCCGGATGGGTGACCACCGATCCGAGGCCAGCGACCTCGACCGGACCGGCGGTGGTGGTGAACGTGCGCGTCAAGGCCGCCAGACCCGCGATCCAGCCCGCATCGCCGCGGATTCCGATCATCCCGGCGAGGTTGTCCGCGCCGAGGATCACGGGGAAATCGTCAGCGACCTGCGTGCTCGCCCCCTCGGGTCTCATTCCTGCATCCAGGAAGGCGACGAACTCCTCGTATCCCTCCTCGCCCACCGGGCAAATTTCCACGTCGGTCTCCGATTGGCTTGCATTATGCAATGAGCGCCCGTGATCGTCGGGCATCTTGCCCGATCGGTCCGCGAACGGACTCCAGAGTACGGGACGGCCGCTCCGTGGAGCAAGCCGCATCCGAACGGGGCCACCGACGGGGGCCCACCAAGCGGAGGAGACGGATCATGGGTCTGCGCATCAACACGAACGTGGCGTCGCTCAACTCGCGACGGCATCTGTTCAACACCACCAACAACTTCAACAAGTCGATGGAGAAGCTCGCCTCCGGCATGCGGATCAACCGCGCCGGCGACGACGCGGCCGGACTGGCCATCTCCGAGGGGCTGAAGTCGGACATCCGCGCCCTGGACCAGGCGTCCCGGAACGCGGCCGACGGCATCTCGATGGTCCAGGTCGCGGAGGGCTCGCTGGACGAGGTCAGCACCATCCTGATGCGGATGCGCGAACTGGCCGAGCAGGCGGCCACCGACACGCTGGGCGCTTCGGAGCGCGACTACCTCAACCAGGAGTATCAGGAGCTGATCTCCGAGATCGACCGGATCAGCGCCACCGCGGAGTTCAACGGCATTCCCCTGCTCGATGGCAGCGCGGGCACCCTGAACGTCCAGGTCGGCATCGGCACCGACGTGGCGACCAGTGCCGTGTCGATCGACCTCTCCAGCCCCATGGACTCCACCACGCTGGCGCTCGCCGGCACGTCGATCGCCGGCGCCGACGGTTCGACCGCGCGCGCGCTCCTGGATGACATCGAGGACGCGACGAGCACGGTCAGCTCGACCCGGGCGGCCTTCGGTGCGGCCCAGAACCGCCTCGAGACGACCATCCGGAACATCGCCATGACCTCGGAGAACCTGTCGGCGGCCAACAGCCGCATCCGCGACGTGGACGTGGCGTCGGAGACCTCCAAGATGACGAGCCTGCAGATCCTGCAGCAGGCCGGCGTCTCGGTCCTGACCCAGGCCAACATGACGTCGCAGCTGGCGCTCAGCCTGCTCCAGGGCTAGCTCGCCGGCTCCGCCTCCGCTCCCGCCGGGACGCGCCCCCGACCCAGGGCGCGTCCCGCTCGTGCGTTCGCACCCCACCTCGCGGCCGGCCTCGCGACCGTCCGGTGGAAAATCTCCTCAAGTCCTCCACCCCGACGTCGATCCCACCCCTGATCCGACGGCAGTTCCGCGAGCCAGGGAAGGCCTCCGGCAAGCCGACGACCAGCTCACCGCGTTTTCAAGGAGGAAAACGGCATGGGCATCCGCATCAATACCAACGTCTCTTCGCTGACGACCCAGCGGCATCTCTACAACTCCACCGTCAGTTTCCAGAAGAGCATGGAGAAGCTCGCCAGCGGCCTGCGGATCAACCGCGCCGCCGACGACGCCGCCGGCCTGGCGATCTCCGAGGGCATGAAGTCGAACATCCGCGCCCTCGGGCAGGCCAGCCGCAACGCCAGCGACGCCATCTCGCTCGTGCAGACGGCCGAGGGCTCCCTGGACGAGGTCTCGAACATCCTGTTGCGGATGAAGGAGCTGGCCGAGCAGAGCCTCGGTGGCACCCTCTCGGCCGCCCAGCAGGGCTACCTCGACTCGGAGTTCACCGAGCTGAAGAACGAGATCACCCGCATCAGCGACGGCTCCGAGTTCAACGGCATCGCCCTGCTCGACGGCAGTCTCGACGTGGACGTGCAGGTGGGCATCGATACCGCGGCCAACAGCACGATCAACATCGCCCTGGCCACCGACATGGACGCCACCGGCCTGGCCCTCGACGTCGTCGACGTCAGCAACGCGACCAACGCGGGCGCCGCCCTGTCGGCGGTCGACACCGCCATCGCGACCGTCAGCCAGAGCCGCTCGACGTTCGGTGCCAAGCAGAACCGGCTCGAGAGCTCGATCCGCAACATCAACAACCAGTCCGAGAACCTCTCGGCCGCCAACAGCCGCATCCGCGACGTGGACGTGGCCAACGAGACCAGCAAGATGACCAGCTACCAGATCCTGCAGCAGGCGGGCGTCTCGGTGCTGGCCCAGGCCAACATGACCACCGGCCTGGCGCTCTCGCTGCTACAGGGGTAGCGGCGATCCGGCCCGCGCGTGATCGCACGTGATCGGGCCGACCCGCGGACCGTGCCTCCGAGGAGGCCGGTCCTGACGGCCACGCGATGGACGGGGACGGAGACCCGATCCGGCGTGGCGATCCAAGCAACCCATGCAAGGAGGACGATCATGGGTGTCCGTATCAACACGAACGTGGCGTCGATCAACACGCAGCGTCACCTGTACAACTCCACCGTCAGCTTCCAGAAGAGCATGGAGAAGCTCGCCAGCGGCCTGCGGATCAACCGCGCCGCCGACGACGCCGCCGGCCTGGCCATTTCCGAGGGCTTGAAGGCCGACATCCGCACGCTCACCCAGGCTGCCCGCAACGCCAGCGACGGCATCTCGCTCGTGCAGACGGCCGAGGGCGCCCTGGACGAGGTCTCGAACATCCTGCTGCGGATGAAGGAACTGTCCGAGCAGAGCCTCGGCGGCACCCTCTCGGCCGCCCAGCAGGGCTACCTCGATTCGGAGTTCACCGAGCTGAAGAACGAGATCACCCGCATCAGCGACGGCGCCGAGTTCAACGGCATCTCGCTGCTCGACGGTAGCCTCGACGTGGACGTGCAGGTGGGCATCGACACGGCGGCCACGAGCGCGATCAACATCGCGCTGGCCACCGACATGGACGCCACCGGCCTGGCCCTCGACGTCGTCGACGTCTCGAACTCGACCAACGCGGCGGCGGCGCTGACCGCGGTCGACGCGGCCATCGCGACCGTCAGCCAGAGCCGCTCGACGTTCGGTGCCAAGCAGAACCGGCTCGAGAGCTCGATCCGCAACATCAACAACCAGTCCGAGAACCTCTCGGCCGCCAACAGCCGC
>WJIQ01000217.1 GCA_014730255.1 bacterium
GACGCCGGCACGCGGCTCTGCTGGGTCAACTATCCGAACAATCCCACGGGCGCGGAGGCCGGTGCGGGCGTCTACGAGCCGCTGGGCAAGCTGGCCCGCGAACACGAGCTCGTCCTGGCCAACGACGCGGCGTACCTCGAGGTCAGCCTCGACGAGCACCGGCCCGTCAGCCTGCTCGAGGTGGTCGACCACCGGCAGGTGAAGGTGGTCGAGTTTCACAGCCTCTCGAAGATGTTCAACATGACGGGCTGGCGGATCGGTTTCGCCGTGGGCCACGCCGAGGTGCTGGCCGGCCTCGCACGGGTCAAGGAGAGCATCGATTCGGGCGTGTTCACCGCCCTGCAGGAGGTGGCCACCTTCGCGCTCGCGCGCGTCGCCGACCGCCTCCTGGACGAGGTCATGGCGCCGTACCCGGAGCGCCGGCGCATGATCGTCGGCGCGCTCGAGCGAGCGGGCGTGGAGGTGTTTCCGACGCAGGCCACGTTCTACGTCTGGGCGCGCGTGCCGGGGAAGGAATCGAGCCTCGACTTCTGCGCGCGCGTGCTCGCCGAGCACGGCGTGGTCGTCACGCCGGGACCGGGCTTCGGGCCCGGTGGCGAGGGCTGGTTCCGGATCAGCCTGACCGCGCCGGATGACCGCATCGCCGCCGCCGCCGAGCGGCTCCGGGGGCTCTGATGGACCGCATCTCCATCGCCGGCATCGATGTCTACGCGCACCACGGCGTCCACCCGGCCGAGCGTGAACTGGGGCAACGCTTCGTGATCGATGTCGAGCTGTTCGGCGACTGGAGCGGTGCCGCCGGCAGCGACGCGCTCGAGGACGCGCTCGATTACGTGACGGTGCATCGCCGGATCCGCGAGGTCGCGGCCGAGACCCGTTTCCAGCTGCTGGAGGCGCTGGCGGCGCGGATCACCGCGACCTTGCTCCGCGAGTTCGCGCTCGCGCGCGCGGTCGTGACGGTCCAGAAGCCCAACCCCCCGATCCCGAACTTCCTGGGCCGGGTGGCGGTGACCCTCGACCGTGACCGCGGCTGGCTGAGGACCGGCGCGGCGGACATCCCGACGGCGTGATGGACGCGGCGCGGCATGATGCGAGCGGGGCCTGGGTGCCCGTCGTCCTCGGCCTCGGGGGCAACCTGGGCGACCGGCGCGCGCATCTGCGCTGGGGCCTCTACGGTCTGGCCTGCCATCCCGGGATCCGGCTGAACCGGGTCAGTCGCCCCTGGGAGTCGGGCTACGTCGGACCCGGCGGAGACCAGCCGGCCTACCTGAACCTGGTCTGCACGGGCCGGACCCGGCTCGCGCCGGAGTCGCTGCTGGCCGTGGCCAAGGCCCTGGAGGCCAGCCGCGGCCGTCGTCCGGGCACCCACATGCTGCCGCGGCCGCTGGACATCGACATCCTCATCCACGGCGACGCGCGGCGCGCCGACCCTGGCCTGACCCTGCCGCATCCCCGGCTGGCAGAGCGCGGATTCGTGCTCGGGCCGCTGGCGGAGATCGCGCCCGAGACGGTCCTGCCGGATTCCGGGGAGACGGCACGGGCGGCCTGGGCTAGAATCCAGGCCGAGCCGCAGGAGGGTCTGCGGCCCTGGCCGGAGCCCATCGTATCGGTGCGCCGCGACGACGGCGGCGAGGAGGACTGGCGTGCTGCCCTGGCGGTACATTGTCGTTGAGGGCGTGATCGGGGTGGGCAAGACCAGCCTGGTCAAGCTCCTGGCCACCGAGCTCGACGCCCGCGTGAACCTCGAGGTCGTCGAGGAGAACCCGTTCCTCGGCCGCTTCTACCAGAACCGGGCGGCCCATGCCTTCCAGACGCAGATCTTCTTCCTGCTCAGCCGGTTCCGGCAGCAGCAGCAGCTCACCCAGCCGGAACTCTTCCAGCACCTGTTGATCAGCGACTACCTCTTCGCCAAGGACCGGATCTTCGCCAACCTGAACCTCGGCGACGACGAGCTGGCGCTGTACGACCAGCTGGCCTCGATCCTCGAGGCCCGGATCCTCCGGCCCGATCTGGTGGTCTATCTGCAGGCGAGCACCGACCTTCTGCTCGAGCGGATCCGTGCGCGTGGCCGCACGTTCGAGCGGGACCTCGACGCCGATTACGTCGAGAGCCTGAACCGCGCCTACAACTTCTTCTTCCACCACTACCAGGAGACGCCCCTGCTGGTGGTGGGCGCCGACCGGCTCGATTACGTCGGGGTGCCGTCGGACCTGCAGCTGCTCATCGATCAGCTACGCGAGCCCTTCAGCGGCACCCGGTACTTCGCCCCCCGGGCCGGCGGGGCCTGAGACGAACGACCGAAGGGATGCCCGAGATGGCCGCGACCCCGACCCTCGATGCCTTCCGCCAGGCCGATGATCCGGACCGGCGCCTGGTGATGATCACCGCCTACGACGTGCCGACGGCACGGTTGGCCGCGGCTGCCGGCGTCGACGTCCTGCTGGTGGGCGACTCGCTGGGGCAGGTGCTCCTGGGGCACGAGACGACGCTGACGGTGACCCTGGACGAGATGATCCACCACGCTCGCGCGGTCGTGCGTGCGGGCACGGGCCTGCCAGTGATCGCCGACCTGCCGTACGGGACGTTCCACGTCGATC
>WJIQ01000218.1 GCA_014730255.1 bacterium
CGCCCGGGGCGCGGAGCCCCGGGCGGTCGCTCGTCCGGACCGGTCGATCCGGAGATCATGGTGCGGGCGATGGCCGTTACCGGCGCCACCATCCCCAGAACCATCCCCATCCCCAGCCCCAGCTCCAGCCGCCGCCGCCGTCGTCGCAGCCGTAGGTCCCGAAGACGCCGAGGGCGACCGGGGTGACCGTCACCGAGGGTCGCGTGTATGTCTTCAACATGGCGAGTTGCCTTTCGGTGGTGTCCTTCGTCGATGCCGTGCTGAAAGTTGTAGTATTATACTCTTGTTTGATGTCGAGGGCAAGAGCGGCGTCCAGAACGACACCTTTCGCGGTGGAAAGAAACCCCATGATCGGCTAAAATGGGACTTATCCGGTCGCTTATCGCGGCACGGACGGTATCGTCACCCTGGCCGCCCCGAGGCGGCCCTCGCCCATACGGACAGGAGAGACCATGACCGCCAAGCTCAGGACCATCGCCCTCGCGAGCCTGCTCACGCTCGCCCTCGCCGGCGCGGCCGTCGCGGCCGAGCACACGGTCGACCAGGTCGGCCTGGAGTTCGTGCCCGCCGAGATCACCATCGAGACCGGTGATACCATCATCTGGAACTGGTCCGGTGGTTCGCACACCGTCACCAGCGGCAGCAGCCTCGAGGACCCCGACCTCGGCGAGCTGTTCGACGCGCCGCTGAACGCCGACAACCCCTCGTTCTCGTTCACCTTCGACGAGGCCGGCACCTACCCGTACCTCTGCCGCCCGCACGAGTCGCTCGACATGCTCGGGACGATCATCGTCGAGCAGGGCGTGGCCAACGAGGCGGCGACCTGGAACGCCGTCAAGGGCCTGTTCCGATAGCCACGGCGATCGCCCGGCCGTGGTCGCCAGGCGTCCAGGAAGCAGCGGGGGCCCCGTCGCGGGGCCCCCGTGCCTGTCAGGCTGATGATCGGCCGCACGGTCGCCGCGGGGCTGCCGGCGGCCCGTCCGACCGTCACTTCACCAGCAGCATCTTGCGCGTCTGCAGGCTCTGCCCATCGGCGAGCCGGCAGAAGTACACGCCGCTGGCCACCGCACCGCCCTGGTCGCTGCGGCCCTGCCAGGTCACCTGGTGGTGGCCCGCGGTCACCACGCCGTCGACCAGGGTGGCCACGCGACGGCCGGCGAGGTCGAAGACGGCGAGCTCGACCTCGCCGGTGCGCGGCACGGCGAAGCCGATGGTGGTGGCCGGGTTGAACGGGTTGGGGTGGTTGCCGGTCAGCGCGAGCGCGGCCGGCAGGTCGGCGCCGTCGTCCACCGGCGTGGTCGAGCCGTAGAAGGCGTCGAGCAGGACATCGTCGACGGCCGCCTCGACCAGCGACCCGCCGCCCTCGTCGCTGGCGACGAAGCGGATCTGCACCTGCTCGGTGAGCGTGACGTGCTCGGAGAGCTCGAAGGTGCGCTGCTGCCAGCTCGCGGCCGAGTCCTGCGTGTACTCGAGCTGGACCCAGGTGGTCCCGTCGCTCGTGACCGACACCTCCCACCAGTCCGAGCCGGGGTTGTTGCCGGCGTCGTTGCTGTACCAGCGCCAGTAGCTCAGCTCGGCCGAGATGGCGCCGGAGAGGTCGAAGACCGGGCTGAGCAGGGTCGTCCGGCCGCCATCGACGTCGGCCTCGCCGGCCGCGCCGCCGACCGGACCGTTGCCGGTGACCCAGCAGTCGGTCCCCGGGGCCACCGTGTGGTCATCCTCGGGCTGCACCGTCGCGCCGGAGTACTCGGTCCCCACGGGGTCGGCCCGCAGCCAGACGCCCGTGGTCGCGTCGTCGCCGGCCGCGCCGGCGGTCCAGCCGCGATCGGCCTCCATGTCGTCGAACCAGCCGCCGACCGGCAGCTCGAAGACGATCTCGGCCGGCGGACCGGTGCTCGCATCGACGGTCGCGGTGAAGACGATGAGGGCCGGCTCGGGGCAGGTGGGCATGATCTCGACGCTGAAGGTGCCGAGCAGGCCCATCCCGCCGGCGGGGATGTCGTCGGCGCTGCCGCTGCCGCCACGGATGTGCACGTTCGCGTCGAGGCTCGCGAGCGTCGCCGTGATGCCCGCGGCGTCGCCGGCGCCCGTGTTGTGCAGCCGCAGGGCGATCTCGACCGACTCGCCCGCGTCGGCGGTGCCGCTGCCGTCGCCGCCGGCCGCATCGTCCACCAGGCAGGCGTCCAGCGCGAGGGCGGGGGCCTGCAGGGGCAGGCTGAACGCCGCGTCCCAGGCGCCGCCGTCGCCGGCGACGGCGACGGTGAACTCGAGCAGGTGCCCGTCGGCGCCGGCGGGGTCGACCGCGACCGCGAAGGCCTCGAGGCTCGTGCCGACGGCGCCGGCGGGGATGTCGTCGAAGGCGACGGTCGGCGAGGTGACCGTGACCAGCGGATCGTCCGAGGCGAGGGTGGCCGTCACGCCGGTGGCCAGCTCGACGCCCACGTTCTCCAGGCTGAGGGTGAGGCCGACCGTCTCGCCGGCATCGATCTGGCCGTCCTGGTCGCCCTGGTCGTCGTCGATGGCGACGCCGTCGTGCACCAGGTACGGGCCCTCCGGCGGCAGCACCTGGACGTCCTGCTGCGCGGTGACCCGGTTGTAGGCGGTCACGGTCAGGGTCAGGACCATGGGCTCGGTCGGGGGCATGGGCAGGGCGATGACGGCCTGGCCGCCGGCGTCGGCGATGGCCGTGCCGTACACCACGCCGTCGCCGTACAGGGCGCACCGGGCACCGGGCTCGCCGGTCTGGACCACGTACTCGGTCATCCCGATCAAGAGGACGCCGTCGTGGTCGACCGCCAGCGGCAGGGGCGCCATGGTCCGCACCATGAGCGACGGGTCGCCGAAGATGGTCCAGTTGAGGAACTCGTTCTCGCCGGCGCTGCCGTACTCGTCCATCATCTGGCAGGAACCATTGAACCACAGGCCGCCGATGGTGCGCATCCGGTCCTCGACCAGCAGGTCGACGGCGTGGTCCTGCCCGCACATGGGCGGGTTCCAGGACTGGCTGATGTAGGACATGTAGGCGGCGATGGCGCCGGTCGGCGTGCCGCCGTCGGTGGCCCGCAACCAGGTCTCGGCGAAGCAGGTGCCGGTGAAGGTGCCGTTGTTGCACGCCACCGAGGAGATGAAGGGCAGCATGTCGTGGTTGGTCAGCGCGTTGACGTGGGTGTTGCTGAAGCCGGTCGACCCCCACGAGGTGGTGCTGCCGTGGCCGGTGTAGTTGATGATGCCGCGGCCGGCGTTCAGGCCGCTGGTGACCATGCCCGCGGTGCCGGAGGGGTCGTAGATCCGGTCGACCGAGAGGTAGCCGTAGTCCAGCAGCTTCTGGCGGATGACGTCCTCGTGCTCGTCGTCGTACTCGCCGTCGTCGCCGGGACCCTGGTTCGAGGCGATGCCCATGCCGTGCTGCATCCAGGCCACGTCGGCGGGCGTGTCGCGCTCGTAGGTGATGGTGCGCAGGACCTGGGTGGCCACCTGGTCGGGGTTCTCGGCCGAGAACCGGCCGACGAACAGCTCGGGGTAGCTGTCGCTGCCCACGAGGCAGGCGTACTCGGGGTCGGAGTCGCTGCCGATCGGGATCTGGGCGATGTCGCCCACGAGCAGCACGTACGCGGGCGCCCAGTCGGCGTAGGCGGTGGCGATGGCGGAGCGGATCTGGGAGAACGAATAGCCGGTCTCCGAGAGCGTCTGCAGGCGGGTGTCGAGACCGCGCTGGAGCTTCCACTCGACCAGCGGCTGCATGGCGCTGGCCAGCGCGTCGTCGGCGATGATCAACAGGCCGCCGTCCTCGGAGACGGCCTCGTAGCGGCCGCCGGTCACGTTCAGGAAGTGATCGGCGTAGAGGTCGGCGAACTGGCCGTCGATGCGGTCGAGCGGGCGCGTGCGAACCAGGGGATTGACGCGCGCCGGTCCGTCGTCGACCACGGCGACCACGAGGCGGGTGCACACGCGCAGCGTCTGGCTGGCCGGCCGGTACTGGAAGACGTTGGCGTCGACGACCGTGCCGCGCAGGTCGCGCACCACGTGGGGCGCGTCGGTGGTCACCAGCTCCGCGGGCCAGGTGTCCGCCGTCCGGTAGAAGGGGGCGAACTCGTGCGGCACGGTCGCCGGGTCCTGCGACCGCAGCAGGTTGCCCTTCGAGGGTGCGACGGGCATGTCGGCGATCTCGACGAACTCGGAGGCGAGGACCTCGATGCGCACGGCACGGTCGTGGGGGATCCGCACGGCGCGGCGGACGTCCGGCAGGGCGGGCAGGCCCGGCTCGAGGGACCGCGACTCGTCGCCGAGGATGATCTCGTGATAGGTCTGTCCGGCGATGGTCACCGGCGTGGCCTCGAAACCGCCGATCTCGATGGCGTAGACCGTGCGCCCGGGCGCGTCGGAGATCAGCTCGACGGAGACGGGGCGGTCGCCGCCGAGGTCGATCCACGCGGCCTGGACCGCCGCCGGCACGGCGAGCAGCAGGGCGAGGGTGGCGAGGAGCAGGCAGGGGGCAGGGCGTCGGCAAGACCGCATGGGGGACCTCCAGCGAGGGGCGCAGCGCACGCCGCCACCGGCCGGAGCGCGTGGGGCGACGCGCGCCCGCCGGCGGAGCGATGAGGAACGATGAGGCGATTATAGCATCCGGGAGGGATCTTGCGGACTCATAATCGCCGGTGAGGCGCCGCGCCCAAACCGCTGTCACGCCGCCGGAGGGGGTGCTATCATCGCCCCATGAGCGACGACCTGCGCCAGCTGTTCCTCCTGCGCGAGGACCTCGTCTTCCTGAACCACGGCAGCTTCGGCGCGTGCCCGCGGCCGGTCCTGGACCGTTACCAGGAGCTGCAGCGCGAGCTGGAGGAGAACCCGGTCGCGTTCCTCGACCCGCAACGCGAGTTCACCGGGCGCATGCGCGCGGCGCGGCAGACGCTGGCGAGCTTCCTCGGCGCGCGGCGCGACGACCTGGTCATGGTGCCCAACGCCACGTTCGGTCTGAACGTCGTGGCGCGGTCGTTCGACCTGCATCGGGGCGACGAGGTCGTGATCACCGACCACGCCTACGGCGCCGTCGAGCGCACCTGGCGGTCCGTCTGCGAGCGGACCGGCGCCCGGCTCGTGCGCGCGGAGGTCGATCTGCCGGTCGAGTCGGAGGACCAGGTGGTCGAGGACGTCTGGTCGCTGGTCAACGACCGCACGCGCGTGCTCTGCGTCGACCACGTCACCTCGCCGACCGCCCTGGTGATGCCGGTGCGGGAGCTGGTGCGCCGGGCGCGACGGGCGGGCATCTACTCGGTGATCGACGGCGCCCACGGCCCCGGCCAGCTCGACCTCGACCTGGACGCCCTGAAGCCGGACGTCTACGTGGGCAACGGCCACAAGTGGCTGATGGCGCCACGGGGGGCGGCGCTGCTGTGGGCGCGGCCGGAGGTGCAGCCGGTGCTCGAGCCGCTGGTGGTCAGCTGGGGCTGGCGGAGCGACACGCCCGGCCCGAGCCGGTTCGTCGACGAGCAGGAATGGACCGGGACCCGCGATCCCGCCGCCATGCTCGCCGTGCCCGCGGCCATCGACTTCCGCCGGGCGCACGACTGGCCCCGCGTGATCCGCCGCTGCCACGGGTACCTCCGCGAGGTGCGCACGGAGATGGCCCGGCTGACCGGCCTCGGTCCGATCTGCCCCGACGACCCGGGCTGGTTCGTGCAGATGGCCACGCTGCCGCTGCCGCCGTGCGATCCCGTGGCGGTCAAGCGTGCGCTCGAGGCGCAGGGCGTCGAGGTGCCGGTGTTCCGGTGGCGAGACCGGCCCTACGTCCGGGTCAGCGTCCAGGGCTACAACGTGCGCGCCGACATCGAGCGGTTCCTGGAGGTCATGGCCGCGCTCCTGCGCGATGCGACCCTCTTCGGCCGCCAGCGGCCGGCCCGGTGCTGACATGGCGATCACGATCCCCGGCATCGACGACCTCCTCGCCGCCCACGACCGGATCCGCCCGTTCGTGCACCGCACCCCGCTGGTGACCTGCGAGACGCTGGATCGCATGACCGGCGCCGAGCTGGTCTTCAAGTGCGAGAACCTGCAGAAGGTGGGCGCGTTCAAGTACCGCGGGGCGACCAGCGCGGTCCAGTCCCTCGACGACGCGACCGCCGCGCGCGGGGTCGCCACCCACAGCAGCGGCAACCATGCCCAGGCCCTGTCGCTGGCCGCGCGCACGCGGGGCATCCCCGCCTACGTGGTCATGCCGACCTCCGCTCCGGCCGTCAAGCGCGACGCGGTGGCCGGCTACGGCGCCGAGATCATCCCCTGCGAGCCCACGCTGCAGGCCCGTGAGGAGACGCTCGCGCGCGTCGTCGCCGATACCGGCGCGCACTTCGTGCACCCGTACGACGACCCGCGGGTGATCGCCGGGCAGGGGACCGCCGCCCTCGAGCTGTTCGAGGACGCCGGCCCCCTCGATGCGGTGATCACCCCCGTCGGCGGGGGCGGCCTGCTGAGCGGCACCGCCATCGCCGCGGTGCATCGCGCGCCGGGCTGCCGCGTCTACGCCGCCGAGCCGGAGGGGGCCGACGACGCGGCCCGATCGCTGGCCGGCGGCGTGCTCGTGCCGTCGGTCGATCCCGACACCATCTGCGACGGGCTGCTGACCAGCCTGAGCGAGCGCACGTTCGCCATCATCCGCGCCCACGTCACGGGCATCGTCACCGTCAGCGACGACGCGGTCGTCCAGGCCCTGCGCCTGGTCTACGAGCGCATGAAGCTCGTCGTCGAGCCCTCGGCGGTGGTCGGTCTGGCGGCGCTGCTCACGCGCCGCGAGGCCGTGGCCGGCCGGCGTATCGGCGTGGTCTTCTCCGGCGGCAACGTCGACCTCTCCCGCCCCTGGTTCTGATCTCCCAGGACGTGGCCCGGTCGCCCCATGCCCCGGTGGCCATCGCGCTGAATGTGGATATATTTGGTATGAAATGGTCAGAAACGAACCCGAGCCAAGGAGGACCGACCATGGCTTTCCAGACCCCGGACCTGCCCTACGCCTACGACGCACTCGAGCCGCACGTGGACGAGGCGACGATGCGGGTCCACCACGACAAGCATCACGTCGCCTACACCACCAAGCTCAACAACGCGCTGGAGGGGACCGACTTCACGAACCACACCGCCGAGGAGCTGGTCCAGAACCTGAACAAGCTGCCCGAGAACATCCGCACCGCGGTGCGCAACAACGGCGGCGGTCACGTCAATCACAACCTGTTCTGGGAGATCATGTCGCCCGACGGCGGCGGCGAGCCCACCGGTGACCTGGGCAACGACATCACCAGCACCTTCGGCTCGTACGACGCGTTCAAGGAGCAGTTCGCCGCCGCGGCGGCCGGCCGCTTCGGCAGCGGCTGGGCCTGGCTGGTGATCGACAACGGCAAGCTCGCCATCACCTCGACGCCGAACCAGGACTCCCCGCTGACCGAGGGCCAGACGCCCATCCTGGGCCTCGACGTCTGGGAGCACGCCTACTACCTTAAGTACCAGAATCGGCGCCCGGACTACATCGAGGCGTTCTTCAACGTGATCAACTGGGACCAGGTGGCGAAGAACTACGAGGCCGCGAAGTAGACGGCCTCACGGCGACGGCGGACCGGGCGCCCTCACAGGCAGGTGGGGGCGCCCGTGTCGTGCCGCGCTCTCCCGACCGCACCGGCCCGACGAACGGATCGACATGACCGACACGACCAGTGGAGTCTTCGAACTCCAGCCACGGGGTGGCGGCTTCCTGCGCGACCCCGCCCGCTCCCTCCAGCCCCGCCCGGACGACCCCTTCGTGCCCGAGAAGCTGGCCAACCGCGCCGGACTGGTGACCGGCGCCACGGTGACCGGCCCGGTGAGCCGCGGCAAGAAGGGCCCGGTGCTGGCCGACGTGGCCAGCGTCTGCGACCTCGCCCCCGACGTCTTCCGCGATCGCACGCCGTTCGCCCAGCTCACCGTCGTCAATCCGGAGTTACGCTTCCGCCTGGGCGACCAGGAGAACGTGTCGCTGCGCCTGATCGATCTGCTGGCGCCCATCGCCCGCGGCACCCGGGGCCTCGTGGTGGCCGCGCCGCGGACCGGCAAGACGCAGCTCCTGGAGGATCTCGCCCTGGGCATCGCCGCCGACGCGCCCGAGGCCCGGCTGGTGGTGCTGCTTTTGGACGAGCGTCCCGAGGAAGTCACCCACTTCCGCCGCCGCGTACCCGCCGAGGTCCTCGCCAGCAGCAACGACGAGGACATCGCCACCCACGTGCGCCTGGCCGAGCTCTGCCTGGCCCGGGCGCGCTGCGAGCTGGAATGCGGCCGCGACGTGGTGATCCTCGTCGACAGCCTGACCCGCATGGGCCGGGCCTTCAACCAGCACGGCAGCGGCTCGGGCCGCACGATGTCCGGCGGTCTGGACTCACGCGCGCTGGAGATCCCGCGGCGTTTCTTCGGCCTGGCACGCAACGTCGAGGACGGCGGTTCGGTCACCGTGGTCGCCACCGCCCTGGTGGAGACCGGCTCGCGCATGGACGACCTGATCTTCGAGGAGTTCAAGGGCACCGGGAACATGGAGCTGGTGCTGGACCGCCGCCTGGCCGAGAAGCGCATCTTCCCCGCCATCGACGTGCGCCAGAGCGGCACGCGGCGCGACGAGCTGCTCTACACGGACGACGAGTTCGCGGCGGTGAACCTGCTGCGGCGCGGCGCCGTGGCGGCCAGCGCCGAGCAGGCCATGGCCGGCCTGCTGAAGCTCATGCGGACGCACGCCACGAACGCCGAACTGCTCGACGCGATGCGGCCGGGGGCGTGAGGCCCCGCGATCGCTCCAGGACGCGCGCCTAGTCGATGCCCCAGAGCTCGGCCGTGGCCAGCTCGATGCTGTTGCCGGCCGGATCGCGCAGGTAGATCGACCAGCCGCCGGCCGGCCACTCCACCTCCGACTCGATGGCCACGCCCCGGGCCGAGAAGTGATCGCGCCAGCGCTGGCGGCTGTCGGCCGCCACGCGCAGGGCGAGGTGGCCGGGCCCGCGAGCGCCGTGGGTGGGGATCGTCGCCCCACCGACCGACGACGCCTCGTTCGCGGTCACCGTGGGATCGAACAGCAGCACCATCGTCGGGCCGCAGCGCAGGAACACCTGACGGCGATTGGCCGGCTGATGGACGTCGAGGCCGAGCACCTCGGTGTAGAACCGCTCGGCGGCGGGCAGGTCGTCGGTGTAGAGGACGGCCTCGAGGACGGCCTGGGGTTGCATGACGGCACCTCCATGGCGAATCTGGGTCTACGGACGATCTAGAACCCCCTGGCCTTTCCCGCCAGCCCCCGCAGGCGGCCGCCGCGAGGAGGACCCCGTGCCGCTACCGGACACCGCCCGCGCGCTCATCGACCGCCACGGCCTGCAGCCGCACCCGGAAGGCGGCTGGTTCCGGGAGACCTGGCGCGCGGCGCACCAGGTGCCGACGCCGTTCGGCCGGCGCCCGGCGGGCACGGTCATCGCGTTCCTTATCGGCGGCGAGCACGTCTCGCGCCTGCACCGGCTCCACCAGGACGAGGTCTGGCTGCACCACGCCGGCCCGGGCCTCGTCCTGCACCTGATCACCCCGGGCGGCGACCACGCCAGCCACGAGCTCTCGGCCGAGGGGTCGCTGCAGGTCGTCGTCCCGGCGGGCACCTGGCTCGGCGCCGAGGCTCCCGACGGCTGGGCCCTGGTCGGCTGCGCCTGCATGCCCGGCTTCGACTTCGCCGACCTCGAGCTGGGGGAGCGCGATCGGTTGCTGGCGCGGTATCCGCAGCATGCCCACCTGATCGACCGGCTGACCCCAGGTTGTGCCAGGTAAATTGTTGTTCCCCCCGGGCCGCCACGTCCGTGACGGCCCTTCCTCTACATCGCGTACTTCAGCTCGTGCCTCCGGTTCACCTTCAGCGCCCGGGTCTTGACCCGTCGCCAGTAGTAGTCAGCCCATAACCCAGGCAACTCGAAGTGCCACACGAACAGCCGCGTCGACAGAACCTCCTCCTCCGTCAACGGATGATCCGTCAAGCCCTTCAGCATCGCCGGCGTCGAACGACAACGCTTCTCACGACGCAGCTTGATGTAGTTCCGCCACACCAGGAAGATCGCCATCCGGTACATCGAGTTGTTCCGACGACGTCCGAACGCGATCGTCTCCCGCGTGTGATCCTTCAGGCAGTGCCGCATCAGCATGTCCAGC
>WJIQ01000219.1 GCA_014730255.1 bacterium
CCGGGCTGGAAGCTGCCCTCGGGCATGGAGCTGTTCAACGACTCGGGCACCTACGCGCCGGTCTACGAGGTCGGCACGTGGCTCGACGACAAGGGCAACCGCCATCTGTTCCTCGTCGACGGCTACGCGGCCAGCGCCGAGGCCATGCAGGCGGCGAGCCTGGCGCCGATCCTGGATCTGGACGTCTCGCTCTCGGTCTTCAGCTCGCGCTTCGCGCTACCGTGGGACAAGGAGGCGCCGCTCATGCATCTGGACGCCGAGGCGCCGGACTTCGCCGAGAAGCTCGCCGGGATCATCGGCAATCCCGTGGCCGAGGACGAGGTGGAGAGCTACCGCGGCTGGATCCGCGAGGCCCGCGACGCCGGCATCAACCTCGAGAAGTGGACGCTCTCGGCCGACGACTTCCTGCCGCGCAAGAAGTGGAACGTGATGGCGCTGGTCGGCTACATGCTCGACGACCCGTACAGCGGATCGCCGGGCGTCGAGGAGATCGACCCGGACACCTTCCGCGTGACCGTGCGCCTGTCGACGCCCGCGGGCGCCAAGCAGGTCGCGCTCACCCTGCGTTTCGAGGAGGACGCCGAGGTCCGGCCGCTGGTGTGCAACCCGCTCCTGACCCGCTTCTTCCGGGGCGAGGACTGGCGCGCGCGGGCGGTGAAGATCTCCGACTCGGGCCGCATCCGCAACGAGCTGCAGACCCTGTGCTCGGAGGCGCTCGAGCACTTCGGCGAGAACGGGATCCGGCTGTACTTCGACCGGATCTCGGGCGACGTCATCCTGCCCGAGGAGCAGGTCATCCTCCGCCAGGTCCTCGAGTGGTACAAGGAGCATCATCCGATCTGGTTCAACTGGCTGGAGCTGGCCTGAGGAGGGGGCGGGTAGACAGGTCGGATGATCTCTCGGACCGGGCGAGGGGACGCTCTTGCCGGCGTGGGAGTCGGGGCGGCATCGTCAATCGGTCGCGCCGATCTCGCGATGCACCAACGAGACGATGTGCACGAGGCCGTCCACGTCGGTCTGGGTGAAGGCGTCCGGCTGGTCGCTGTCGACGTCGAGGACGGCGACCACGCGGCCGTGCTGGTCGCGCACGGGCACGACCACCTCGCTCTGGCTGCGGCTGTCGCAGGCGACGTGGCCGGGGAAGGCGTGCACGTCGGGCACCAGGACGGGCTCCTCGCGCTGGATGCCGGCCCAGCAGACGCCGTCGGGCGGGTCGAGCACCGCACAGGCCAGGGGGCCCTGGTACGGGCCGACGACCAGCTCGTCGTCCTGGAGGCGGTAGAAACCCGTCCAGAAGAAGTGGGGCATCTTGTGGTGCAGGAGCGCGACGATCGTGGCCATGCGGGCGATCGGGTCGCGATTCTCGATGAAGAGCTCGCTGAGCTGCGCGGCCAGGCGGACGTAGCGGTCGGCCAGGCGCCGGTCGGTCGTGGCCATGGCGGGGCCTCCTTCCAGGTTGAGTTGACAAGATAGCGTCGCGGGCACCATGATACGAGCCTCCAACGACCGAATCCCGTCGTCGCGACCCGCTCTGGAGGCGCCCATGGAAGCTCTCGAGGCCATCTTCACCCGCCGCAGCATCCGCCGTTTCACCGATCAGCCGGTGGGCGACCAGCACATCGAGACGCTCCTGCGCGCGGGCATGGCCGCGCCTTCGGCGGGCAACCAGCAGGCCTGGGAGTTCGTGGTGATCGACGATCCTCAGCTGCTGCAGGCGATCCCCACCGTGCATCCCTACGCGCAGATGTGCGCCGAGGCGCCGCTGACGCTCGTGGTCTGCGCCGAGCCCGCGCGGGAGAAGTACAACGGGTTCTGGGTGCAGGACTGCAGCGCCTCGACCCAGAACATCCTGCTCGCCGCGCATGCCCTCGGGCTGGGCGCGGTGTGGCTCGGGATCGCGCCCAACGGCGAGCGGGCGCAGCAGGTGGCCGAGCTGCTGCAGCTGCCGCAGGGGATCGAGCCGCTGGCGTTGATCGCGGTGGGGCATCCGTCGGAGACCAAGGAGCCCGAGGACCGCTTCGATCCGGACAAGACGCATCACAATCGCTGGTGATGTCGGGCCATCGAGAGACGGACGCGACCCCGCCGACCGGTGGGGTCGCGTCGCTTGATGGTCCGGGGCCGTGATCGTTCAGGGGCTGGCGATCACGACCAGCGGTCGCTGCACCAGGCGGAGCGTCGCCAGCGCCGACTCGCGGTAGACTGGCCAGCTCGCGGGGTCGATCGGCGCGGCGGCCAACGCGATGACCGTCCTCTGCCGCATCCCGCCATCGTCCTCCGACCAGGCTTGCTCGACCGTCAGCGGACCGACGCTGGCCGGCGTGGGCAACGCGCGCGGCCGGTCGATCCGCCACCCCTCGGGCAGGTCCACCGTGACCGTCGCCTCGAGGGCGGCCGCCCGGTCCAGCCGCACCGGGTGCGCGCGCACGGCGCGGTCCAGATCCACCTGGCCGAGCAGATCCGGGAGCACGACCGGGTCCGGCCAGGGGACCTCGTACCAGCGCGCGCCCTGCGCGGCCGGAGCGAGGTCGGGGCCGTGTGCGGCGAAGCGCATGGACACACGGCCCGGGCCGCTGTGGCGCAGGTCCAGCTCGCCCAGCTCGCCCGCCTCCAGGAGCCGGCCGGCCAGCCGCTCGGCGAGTTCGCGCGGCGCCTGGTCGCCGGGCGCGAGGCCGGAGAGTTCCAGGTCGGCCTCGGCTCGCCAGCCGTCGCCCTCGGGGGCCAGGTGGACGCGCCAGCGGCAATGCAGCGGGCGTGGCTGGACCTGATATGCGCGCAGGCTGCCGTCGAGGGCCAGGAAGACGCCGTGATGGTCGGCCAGGTCGCAACGGCCGGTCCAGGCGGTGCCGCGGTCCGGGCCGAGCCACCAGTTCTGGTCGCCGATGCGGCAGACGGCCCGCCAGTGGGAGAACGGGTCGCCCTGGGCATCGGTGGCCTTTTGACGCCCGAATAGCCCCAGCTCGGGCTCGAAGCCGGCCTCGCGCAGCAGCGTCATCGCGACCAGCGCCCGCTCCCAGTCCGTGCCCACGGCCGAGGTGTAGACCGCCTCGGCGGGACGCGGCGCACGCGACCAGGGTCCCGTGGGCAGGTCGACCGTCGCGATGTGGTCGTGCACCAAGGTGGCGATCCGCTCGAGGAGGTCGGCCTCGCCGAGCACGTCGGCCGCGCTCCGGGTCTCGTCGAGCCAGGCGGCCAGTCGCGGCCCGGCCGTGATAACCGGCGCGCTCGCCCGGCCGACCGCGCGCACGAGATCCGATCGGCCCGCCGCGAGCCTGGCGTGGGCGCTCCAGTGCACGCGCGGCACCACGGCCGACCACTGATCGCCGGGAAGCTCGGCGAAGGCGGGAAGGTCGGTCGCCTCGAAGCGCCATTGTCCGGTGTCCGATCCCTCGCCGGTGGCCTCGAGGCCGGTCGCGGTGACCACCTCGACCCCGTCGCCACGCACCGTGCACTCGGCTCGCAGGACGGGGTGCTCGCCGCCCAGCCACACCGTGCCCAGGGGCGGGATCGCGGCCGGCTCGCGGTCGCGAAGGACGTACTCCAGCTCGACCACGCAGCCCGGTTCGGTGCCGATGTGGGTGATCACCATCTCGCGGATGTCCAGGAAGGGGACCGCGCGCTGGACCGCCGACGGCGTGACCTCGTTGAAGCCGTTGTCCGGCGTCTCGAGGACCGTGCCGTCACGCATGAAGGTGCGGGAGGTCAGGACCTCGAGGTTCTGGCGAGTGCGGTCCCAGGCCACGCGCACGTCGGCCGTGCGCCGCATCGCCCACTGGGTCTGCAGCCGGCGGACGGTGTGCACGCGCCGGGTGACCCGACCGTCGGCATCGACGGTGACGTCCTCGGCCGCGTGGAGCACCACGACGTCCTGGTCGGCGAACGCGTCGGCCGGCGGGGCGGCCTCGATCAGGGCGGGAACGTCGACGGCGCCGGCGGTGGCGACGGCGGCGGCGAGGAGGCTCAGGAGCAGCAGGCCATGTCGCATGTCAGTCCTCCTTCCACGCCACGAGGCGGGCCTCGCCGGCCTCGCGCAGGGTGTTGATGGCCGCCCGGAAGGCGGGCCACTGGTCGACCTGGACCTGACGGCGGTCCCAGCGGTACGATCCCTCGTAGTGGACGTCGCGGCCGTCGGCGGTGGCGGCGAGGCTGCAGGCGGCGAACGCCTCCCGGTCGCCGGCCGCCCACGCTGCGTCGTCGACGCGCGGCTCGAAACCGCCGGGAACCTCGATCTCCTCGTCGATGACCACCTCCTGCGCCCACCAGAGCATGGCGGGCGTCTCGCGCTCCTCGCCCAGGTGCGGCGGGTGCGCAAGGCGGATCACGCCGCCGTAGCCGGCGAGCGCGAGAGTGAGCGCGGCCGGCTTCCAGGCGCAGGTGCGCGTCCCGATCGTCGCGAAGCCGGGCGCGCGGAACTCCAGCCGCAGGGTCATCCGGCGATCCCAGTCCTCGGGGTCGCCGTGCTCCCAGTCGACCAGCTCGGTGCCCGGAGCGAGGCTCGCGAGCCAGCGGCGCAGGCCCGGCTCGATGCCGTCGAGGCGGCTCTGGCCCAGCGCGCGGCGCAGCCGCGTGTCGGCCTGGCCATCGCCGGAGACCTCGAGCTCGCCCTCGAGGGCGCCGTCGTCGGCGATCTCGCCGCGGAGCTTCAAGGTGACGTGGTTCTCCTCGGGTGCGTAGGCGCGGATCATCATCAGGTCTTCGCCCCCGGGCGTGCCGATCACGTAGTGCTGCTCGCCCTCGGCGCGGGACCAGTCGTAACGGCTGAACGGGATCCACGTGGGGTCGAGCATGTGCCACGTGCCGTCGGGCTTCTTCCAGGCGCCGACGCAGTGGTTGAACTGGTCGGCGGGGATGCGCTCGACCCGCGAGCCGGCCATGGTCATGGCGGGATAGACCTCGTAGCCGGCCGCCCGGCACAGGGTGATCGCCATGCCGGCGATGTCCTTGCAGACGCCGATGCGCTCGCGGAGGATCATCTCGCCGGGATGCAGGACGTAGCCCTCGCCCTCGCCCATGTTCAGGCCGCAGTAGCGGATGTTCTGGGCGGCCCAGTGGTTGAGCGCGTGCACCTTCTGCTCGTCGGTGTCCAGGCCGCGCGTGATCTCGGCGACCAGGGCGTCGATCTCCGGCGTGGAGTCGAACTGGTCCTGGTTCACGTCCCAGAACCAGCGCGATTTGGCGCCCCAGTCCTCGACCGTGGCCATGACCACCTTGGGCGCGAAGTCCTGCGGGTCGGCCTGCCGCCACTCGCGCGGCAGCGGCGGGCAGTCGTGGCGCCAGAAGCGGTAGGTGCGACCGGCGTCGTCATAGGTGACCTCGGCGTGGACGGCGTCGTTGTAGCTGCGGTACTGCAACGGCTTGTCCAGGGGAAGGGTGACCTCGACGGTCTTCTCGACCATCGGCCGGGCGTCCTGGAAGACCTGCACGTCGTACCAGTGGCCACGCATGGGGGGGATGTAGCGGCTGTCGTCGGCACCGGTCGCCGCGGACCCGCCCGTCCCGGCGTCGGCGAGGTAGGCGATCATGAATCCCTTGCGGTAGGTCTCGAGCTCGAGCGCGTCGCCCACCTCCAGGCGGGGCACCGACAGCGCGCGCATGCGCGCCCCCCAGTAGATCGCCCACATGGGCTGGGTGAGGTCCAGGGCGGTCGTGGGGTCGATCTCCTCGCGCGAGCCGTCGGCGCGGTGGATGCGCACCTTGCGGATCTCGATCAGCTGGCTGGCCGGGTCGTAGTCGAAGCGCTGGAAGGCGAGATCGACCGCTCCGCGCTCCGTGAGGGCCTTGATCAGCCGGTGGTTGACGACGTGGGAGAGGCCGCTGTCCTCGACCTCGGTCACGGTGCGATCGAAGACGACGATCTGGTCGGCGTCGTCGTGATCGGCGGCGGCGATCAGCGCGGCGAGGTCCTCCGGCTGCGCGACCGCGGATGCGGCGACCGCCATCAGCAAAGGGAACACCAGACGGAGCGGATGCGGGGCATGGGCGGGCATGAACGCCACCTCCGGGGCTGAGTTCGGGCGAAGCGGGGCCATTGTGCGCGCTGCGACCGGGAAGATCAAGGCAGCACGCGACCCTCGCGGGCATCATGCGGAATGCACGGCCGGGACCGCCAGAAAAACGATCTAAGATCAAATTTACGCCCCATTATTTTTATCTTTCGTGCTATACTCGTTGCATGCTGCACCCCCAGACAAGGACGCATGTCATGCTGCATCGCCCCTCGACGACGATCGTGCAGGTCGCCCTGCTGCTGACGCTGGCCGTGTCGACCCCGTCGGCGGCCGCGTGGTACCCGCTCGCCGGACAGGCCGGCCACGCCGAGGCGCCGGTCATCGAGATGCACACCATCGCGCCGGGAACCGTCGAGCTGGAGATCTCCGTGCCGGGCATCGAGCTGACGCCCACCGTGGTCGCGGGCGAGGCCATGGTCGCGGTCGCTCTGCCCGGTGCGGGGGTGTCGCTGCACGCGGGCGCGCCCGAGCTGCCGGTGCTGGCGCGAGCGATCGCGCTGCCCGACCGCGGGGCGGCGAAACTCGAGGTCATCGCATCCGAGTGGCGGGTGGTCGACCACCGCGCGCCCGTGCCCTCGCGTGGACCCCTGTCGCGATCGGTCGATCCCGAGCTGGTGCCGCGGCAGCGGGGCGCGGTCTACCAGGGCGACGACGTCTGGCCCGCCGAGGTCGCCGAGCTCGGCCGGCCGTTCCTGGTCCGTGACCGACGCGGGGTCGCGGTCCGTATCCATCCGGTGCGCTGGGACGCCGGACGCGGCGAGCTGCAGGCGCTGACCCGGCTCACCGTGCGCGTGACCACCACCGCCGCGCCCGGCATCAACGAGCCGCAGCGGGCGGTCAAGGCCGCACCGCGGGCCTTCGGACCGCTGCACCGGGCCATCTTCGGCGCCGATTCCGCCGCCGCCGACAAGGGCGCCGATCCCGAGGACGAGGGTGTGGGCTACGGGCAGTCCGAGCGCATGCTCATCGTCACCGCGGCCTCGCTGCGGTCGGCCGTGGCCGACCTCGCCACCTGGAAGCGCGAGTGCGGCCACCTCGTCGAGGTCCTGGACATGGACCAGCTCGGCGGCTCGGTGCTGGGCCTGATGGACGCCATCGACGAGCGCTACTTCTCCGACGAGGGTCTGGCCTACCTGCAGCTCGTCGGCGACGTCGCGCAGGTGCCGACCCGGTCGGGCGATTACCAGGGTGCCGATTCGGACGGGATGTACGGCCTGCTCTCGGGCGACGACCTGTACGTCGACGTGCTGGTCTCCCGGCTGCCGGCCCGCAACGGCAGCGAGGCCGCGCTGATGATCGACCGCATCATCGCCTACGAGCGCGATCTGCAGGCCGGCGCCGCGTGGTGCGCCCGCGCCACCGGCATCGCCAGCGACGAGGGCGATCCGTCGGACTACGAGCGTTGCGAGTGGCTGCGGGACGACCTGCTCGCCGCCGGGATGACCGACGTGGCGCGCATCTATCAGGGCTTCGGGGGCGACCGCACCGACATCGCCGCGTCGCTGAACGGCGGCGTGGGCCTGGTCAACTACATCGGTCACGGGTCGGGCACGGGCTGGCTGAGCGTGCCGTTCGAGAACGCCGACGTCCACGCCCTGACCAACACCACGGCCTGGCCCTGGATCATCGACGTGGCCTGTTCCAACGGAGATTTCTCGCTCGAGGAGTGCTTCGCCGAGTCGTGGCTGCGCAGCCAGCACGACGGCCAGCCCGCCGGCGCGGTCGCGATGATCGCCGCCTCGACCGCCGCCAGCTGGGTGCCGCCGTGCGTGATGCAGGAGACGATGATCGACCGGCTGACCCAGGTCGGCGAGACCGAGCTGGGCGCGCTGTACACCGCCGGCGTGGCCTCGGTCCTGGTGATGTACGAGGGGCTGGCGCAGGATCAGAAGCTGATGGAGCAGTACAACCTGCTGGGCGATGCCTCCCTGCGTGTCCGCATGCACGAACCCGAGCTGCTGGCCGTCTCGCACGACGAGGCCCTGCCCGCCGGCACGGCGGCCTGGACCCTGACCGCGCCGGCCGGCGCGCGCGCCGTGCTCACCGCGAGCGAGGAGCGGCTCGCCCGGGTCGAGGTGCCGGACGGCGGCGTGGTCCACCTCGTGCCCGCGCGTCCGCTCACTGTCGGCGAGACCGTGCGCCTGACCGTCACGGCCGACGATGCGGTCACCTACCGGACCGACCTGCCGGTCGTGTCGGCCGCCACCCCGGTCGACGACGAGCCGACGCTGCCAGCGGCCACGCGCCTGGTCGGCAACCATCCCAACCCGTTCAATCCGCAGACCACCGTCGCCTTCGCGACTGCCGGCGCCGGCCACGTGCGCGTGACCGTCCTTGACGCCCGTGGCCGGCTGGTGCGCGAGCTGCTCGACACGACCCTGCCGGCGGGCGAGCACCAGGTGCGCTGGGACGGCCGCGACCGCGCCGGTCGCGACGTCGGCGCCGGGGTCTACCTCGCACGGCTGACCACCGGGCGGACGAGCCAGGTCACGAAGATGTCTCTGGTGCGGTGAGCCGGCCGCGCATCGCTTGCCACGGTCCCGAAATGCGCTAGGCTACCAGCGGATCCGAGGGCGCCGCCACGCCCGCCCACCATCCGTCGAGGAGCCACCGCCATGCCGGAGCCGCTGTACACGCCGTTCGCCGCGCAGCCGGAGACGCTGCGCATCTCTCCCGATCTGGCCGGCCGCTACGGCCTGGCCGCCTGGGCCGAGAACTTCGCCCTCGGCACGGCCGGCTACCGCGACCTGCTCGACCCCGACGACTTCTTCAGCAGCGAGGTGCCGTTCAACGCGGTGACCGTCGGCATCATGCTCACCGCCCGCGCCCAGCTTGCGGTCGAGCACGGCCTGTCGCGGCTGCACGTCGGCGGCGAGGTCCGGCCGCACACCCAGGAGCTGATCGACCTGGCCGCCAGGCTCTACGCCGCGCATGGCCTGGAGGTGCACCTGCGCCCGGAGGGCGAACGCACGACGCCGATCTGGCTGAGCAGCTTCGGCGTGTTCGTCGACGGGCTCGACGGCGGCGAAAACTTCACCGCCAGCCACAGCCAGAGCTACAAGGGCGGCTGGAAGCCCATGGACCAGGGCGGCGGCCAGCTGCTGGAGATGGCGCCGCTGATCGCCGAGCGCGTGCGCGTGCTGGCGCGGATGGCCGTGACCGAGGGCCTGGAGATCGCCCTGGCCAGCGCGGGCGATCCGCGCATCCTGCGCACCTTCGACCCCTACGACCGGTACGTCGAGGTGCTCCGCCAGGTCGTCCCCGCCGACCTGATCGCCGAGGCGGCGGCGGCGGGCGAGCACGGATTCCGCGCCTGCTTCTGCACCGAGGGCGGCTCGATGGCGCCGGCGGCGCGCCGCGTGTTCGCCGCGCTGGGCATCGGCATGGACGACGCGGGCCCCGTGTACTTCACCCACGAGCAGGAGAGCAGCACCTACCATGGCATCGGCGTCGTCGACGGCGTCAACCACGGCGTCGACCCGGGCAAGTGGCAGGTCTACAAGCACGTCGGGGCCCAGGAGATCCTGCGCGAGGGGCGCGCCAGCATCTTCTTCATCTGGGATCCCGATGGCGACCGCTTCAATATGGTCACCACCGCCCCGGCCGATCTGGCCGACACCGCGCGGGAGGCGGGCCTGGAGGTCGACCCCCTGGACGACGACCGGTGCCTGGTCTACTTCAAGCCCAACCAGATCTACTTCATGCTGACCGCGGCGAAGATCGCCGCCCTCGAGGCGGCCGGCGAGCTCGACCGCTACGACTGGATCGTCGCCTCGACCTGGCCGACCAGCCGCTCGATCGGCGAGGTGGCCGAGAGCGTGACCGCCCGCGGCGGCGCCCGGCTGGCGACGTTCCGCGTGCCGGTGGGCTTCAAGCACTTCGCCGCCCTGGTCGGCGACCTCGAGCGGCAGATCGCCGACGGTGCGGACGACTGCACGGCGACCGACGTCACCGGCGAGACGACCAGCTTCGGGCCGCAGCCGCGCATGCTGATCATGGCCGAGGAGAGCGGCGGCGCCGCCATGGGGCCGGCCGAGCCCGTGACCAGCCGCGACGGCGGGCGGACGAGCCTGGCGCCCAAGGAGAAGGACGCCATGCAGATCGGCGTGATGGCCCTGTGCCTGGCCGCCCGCCTGCACCGCGAGGAGCGCAGCTGGGCCGGGTACTACCTCGACCTGTTGCGGGAGCACGACGTCCGCTGGCGGTTCTACGAGCGCCGCGACGTCACCCTGTTCGACGAGTCGCTCAAGGGCGAGGCCCGCGAGGCGGCCCGGCGCGCGGGCAACCAGCGCAAGGAGGACACCGTCGCCTGGTTCGCGCACCTCGAGGGCCGGGATCCCGACGACGTGCGCGCCGCCCTCAACGACGCCCTGCCCGAGGGCATCGAGGCGCCCGCGGTCGAGCGCTGCTTCCATGCCGGCGACGGCACGCTCATCGAGATGAGGGGGCAGTGGTTCGAGCTGCGCGCCTCGGGCACCGACGCGGTCCTGCGCTTCTACATGGAGGGCGACGATCCCGATCGCGTGCGGGTCCTGAACCAGGCGTTCACCGACCTGGAGATCGACGGCAGGTTGTCCTGAGTCCGGCGGGCGATTCGCGCGGGGTGGACCTCGCCCGGGCGGCGATTCGCACGGGGCGGCCGCGTTCCGCCCGGGTGCCGGGACGGCGTGCGCGACGGTGGCGACCGCGTCGGGCAACCATCCCGGTCCACCAGCCTCTTCTTTCTCCCCGCACCACCTCCGTGACACGTCGCACCGCGATCGGGAGCGGTGGTCCCTGGCGGCCCCTCCCGTGGTCCCGGGCACGGAAGTTGGAGGCGAGTCGGTCGAGAGTCCTTGCCGTCTTCCCGTTCCGAGGTCCCGCGATGCCCTGGCCCTGGCGACCCCTGCTGATCCTGCTGCTGCTGAGCACGATTCCGATGCCGGCCGCGTCCGACGGGCCACCGCGACGCCTGGATCGCGTGCTGCCGCCCAGGCAGGTCCGCGAGGTCGAGCGCGACGACGAGCGGGGGGCCGCCGCATTGAAGCCGGCCCTGCCACCGATCACCCGCCCGACCGTCGAGCGTCCGGGGTTGCTCGAACCCACGGTGATGCGGCACGGCCTGGGTCGCGATGCGCTCGCCGCGTTCCAGCCGCACGCGCCACACGCCGTCCAGTGGGAGCTGATGGTGCGCGAGGTCGACGGTCCGGTGGCGCAGGTCTTCGCGGGCGAGGGCCCTCCGCCGGTGCGCATCGCCTGGGACGGTCGTATGCTCGACGGGAACTGGGCCTGGAGCGGCGTCGCCTACACGTACGTGTTCGGGAGCGTCGACTCGACCGGCGCGGTCACCGAGATGCCCGGCGAGCCGTTCACGCTGGCGGCCTATACCCGGGACGGCCCGCGGCGCGCGACGTTCCTGATCCCGGGCGACCAGCTGAATGGCGATCCGGCCCGCGGTTCCGTCCGTGCGGCCGATCCGGCGACCACGTCGGCCGCCGGCCTCGACCGCGTCGCCGACCGGCTGCGGCGTCGCGAGACGAGCGGCACGGTGCGCGTGGAGGTGCTCGCCCGCGACGACGAGGCGGCGCTCGCCCTCGCCGATGCGGTCCAGACCGCCCTGGCCGAGCTCCTGGCCGGCCGCGGCCTGACCATCGAGGCGTATGCGGGCACGGCGAGCGCGGCGCCGCCGCAGGGCACGGTGCGCATCACCACCGACCCGGCCCCGGACTCCTGATCCGCGGTCCCGGCGCGCTCCTCTGGTCGGGCTCAACCGGCGCCGCCGGCGGCCGATGCCAACGGGGACACGCTGCCCTGCCCGCCCGCTGCCGGAGGTGGCCACCCGATGGTGCCAGCCGAGGTCTACGCCCGGATCGAGTCGATGGCCAACCTGCCGAGCCTGCCGCGCACGCTCCTGAGCATCCAGAACGTGGTCAGCGACGAGCGTTCGAGCGCCGACGACCTCGCCCGCGTGATCCTGCGCGACCAGGCGCTCACCATGCGGGTCCTGAAGGTCGTCAACAGCGCGATGTACCAGCGGCGGGACAGTGGCCGCATCCGGACGGTCCGGCGCGCGGTGGTCGTGATCGGCTTCGAGTCGGTGCGCAAGCTGGCGCTCGGCCTGTCGGTGTTCGACATGATGAGCAAGCTGTCGCGATCGCCCCTGCTGGGGGAGATCGCCCGCCACAGCCTGCTGACCGCCGGCGTGGCCCAGCTGCTGGCCGAGGCGGGCGAGAGCGCGGCGCCGGAGGAGGCGTTCCTCGCCGGCCTGATCCACGACATCGGCAAGGTGGTGCTCTGCGAGTGTTCGCCCGAGGGGATGGACGCGGTGCGGCGGGACGTGCGTCGCGGCACGCCTGGCCTGGTGGCCGAGCAATGCCACTTCGGCGTCACCCACGACCGTGCCGGCGAACGGCTGGCGCGCCACTGGCGGCTGCCCCCCGACCTGCAGCGTCTGATCGGCGATCACCATGCCGTCAGCCACGACGCGCCGTTCAAGGGGGGCAATCGTCTGCTCGCCGTCCTCGCCTGCGCCAACGCGATCGCCCGCGAGGCCGGCCAGCACGACCGGACCGCTCCCGACCAGGGCCTCGTGCGACGCTGCTTGCAGCGGCTGGGCATCCCCGTCTCCCGGCAGGAGGCTCTCCTGGCCGCGCTCGAGCAGGAGGTGGTCGACCTGGTCACGCGCCTCGGCATCGAGCCCGCCGACCTGGGCGACTACCGCAAGATCATCAACGTCGAGGGCAGCGTCTCGGTGGCGCCGCGTCAGCTGTCGGCCGACGTGCTGGCCACCCGCACGTCCGACCTGCTGGCCCTGTACCAGGAGATCGGCGCGGGCCTGGCCCAGCAGGCCGACCCGGAGGTCCTGCGGCGCCGCGTCATCGAGAGCGCGGTGCAGATCCTCGGCTTCGAGCGCGCGGTGCTGCTCGAGGTCGACCGGGCGGTACGGCGGCTGCGTCCGGCCGCGTGGGCGGGCGTCGGGTCGGAGGCGCTCGCGCGGGCGCTCGACCTGCCGCTGACCCGGGACTCGGGCGCCCTCGCCCTCGTCGTCCTCGAACAGCGCGGCGTGCACGCCCCCGACGCCGCGAACCCCGCCTACGGCGACCTCGTCGGCGACGACCTGCTCGCGGCGGCACGCTGCCGCGGGTTCGCCGCCGCGCCGGTGAGCCTGCACGGCTCGATCGTCGGCGTCCTCTACGCCGACGGCGGTGCCGACGGCTCGGACGTCGTCGCCGAGCAGGCCTCCGAGCTCGACGGGCTCGCCGCGCAGCTCGCCCTCGTCGAGGGGCTCGGGCTGCAACCGGCCACGCCGTGAGGCATCGGTCCCGGGCGAGACGACCGACGCACGACCCGTCCGACTACCGCACCAGCATCATCTTGCGGGTGAGCGTCTCCTTCCCGGTGTCCAGGCGGTAGAAATAGGTCCCTGATGGCGCCAGGTGGCCGTCGTCGGTGCGGCCTCGCCAGGTGAACTCGTGCTGGCCGGGCGGGAGCGATTCGTCGGCGAGCACGCGGACCAGCTGGCCGCGGGCATTGTAGATCTCCAGGCGGACCGGGCCGGCGCGGCCGGTGGTGAACGTGATCGCGGTCGCCGGGTTGAAGGGGTTGGGCGTGTTCTGGGCGAGGGTCGTGGCCGCCGGCGTCTCGTCGGTGGCGGTCGGATCGGCCTCGAGCCAGGCGAGCGCGTTGGCCACGATCGCCTCGCGAGCGTCGAGGGACGGGACCTTCTCGACGCCGAACGGCAGATACACGATCCGGTAGTCGCCGTACGTGGTCTGCGTGCCGGCCGGTTCGCCGTCGCCGAAGTCGAAGGCGACGTCGACCGACTCCTCGTCGAACATGACCAGCTGATCGGGATCGCCGCCGGTGAGGGTGAAGGCCAGGCCGTCGCCGATGGTCCCCGGCCGGCCGATCACCTCCAGGCTGCCGCTGGTGGGGGCGTCGTACCCGAGGCGCATCTTCAGCTGGTACCAGAGGCGGGCGCTGCCACCCTGGAAGTAGAGGCTCTCGAGGATGTTGTCGCCGGCGAGCATGAGATGGCCGCCGGCGGCCAGGTAGTCGTTCAGCTCGTCGCGGTCGGCGTCGTCGATGACGTCGTGGTGATCGCCGGTCTGCCAGATGACGGTCTCGAACGAAAGCAGCGTGCCGGCGGGCAGCGGCGCGAGCTCGCGATCCCAGACCGCACGCGTCTTGCCGGCCGCGGCGACCGCCGGGCCATAGACGGTGTGGGCGAAGCCGGCGCCATCGTCGTCGCCGATGACCAGCACGTCGGTGCCGCCGACCAGGGCGCCGAAGTCGAGCGCGCGGACGGTCGCCCCGGTGCTCGTGCTGGCGACGACCGCGGTGACGTGGCCGGAGCCCGTGTCGCCGACGGTCATCTCCACGTTGACCGTGGCGGCTTGACCCGGGTCGATGGTGAGCGACAGGGCCTCGTACGCGGCGCCGTCGTGCAACAGCTGGACGCTCCAGCCATCGGGAAGGTGGCCGGGGTCGAGCGAGACGTCGAAGGTCTGGGCGGCGTCGGCGACGTTCTCGATGACCACGTCGCCGAAGACGACCGGCTCGGTCCCGGCGAGAACCTGCTGGTCGCCATCGATGCGCACGAACGCGTCGTGGGCGGCGACCTGATGGGCGGCCAGCGCGTCGATCCGGCCCCAGCCGAAGGTGTTGTTGGGGACCTCGGTGCCCGGCACGTCGCCGCAGTCCTGGGTGGTCGTCCTGGGCAGGGCCGACAGGCGCATGATCTCCTCGATGCGGTCCACGTCGCCGCGCAGGTCGGGGAACGCGGAGATCAGGAGCGCGGCCACGCCCGAGGCGTGGGGCGAGGTCCAGCTCGTGTGGGGATACGGGCCGCTGTAGCCGCCGAGGGCGTTGGTGCTGAACTCCGTGGCCGGGGCGGTGATGTCGGGCTTGAGGCGTCCGCTGCCGTCGATCGCCACGGGGCCGCGGCTGCTGAAGTGCCAGATCTCATCGGTCGCGGTCGCCGAGCCGATGGTGAAGGCCTCGTCGTAGATCGCCGGCGGGAAGTCGATGGTCTCGCAGCTGGGCCCATCGTTGCCGCCGGCGGCGACGATGACCATGCCGCCCGCGCGGAGGTTGGCGAAGGCCGGCTGCAGCACCAGCGGGTCCTCGCACCCCTCGCTCGCGAGGCATCCCCAGCTGTTCTGGATGATGTCCGGCGAGAGTGCGGGATCGGGTTCGTTGCCGGCCAGATCGGTCGGCGCGGCCATCCACTGCAGCCCGTCGAGGTACCACTCCAGGTGCGCCTCGGTGGAGAAGATCCGGCAGGCGATCCAGCGTGCGCCGGGGGCGACGCCGGTGTGGACCACGCCGTGCTCGTCGCCGACGACGACCCCGAGCGTGACGGTCCCGTGGCCGTTCTCGTCTCCCGGCTCGGTATCGGCCATGTCGGTCACGTCGAACCAGTTGTGGTCGTGTGTGGCCGTGCCGCCATCCCAGCCGCGATACCGGTGGATCAGGGCCTCGTGGTCCCAGAGCGCGCCGGAGTCGAGCAGGCCGACGACGACCCCCTCGCCCGTGGCGCCGAGGCCCCAGACGTCCGTCGCGCCGATGGTCACGAGGTTGCGGGACACCGGCCCATCGGGAAGGTCGGTCGTCATGGGCCCGGCGTCCTCTCGTGGCAGCACCACCGAGCCGGGCGGGTTGCCGTAGATCATGGCGACGTCGGGGCGGCGGGCGAGCCGCTCGAGGACGCCCTGGTCGGCGCGGACGAGGATCGCGTTGACCAGCCAGTACCGCTTGTGCTCGACGCCGAGCTCGTCGCAGAGCGCGAGGATCCCGGCCTGGGAGCGGTCGGCCACGTCGGTGAGGGCCTCATGCACGAACGCGGCCCGGGCCGGCCGGTCGCCGTATCGCGCGGCCCCGGACAGATCGGCCTGCTCGGCGAGGTAGACGAAGAAATCGCGCTCGACCGCGGGGTCGTGCCGGAGCACCGAGGGCACGACCTTGTCCTGCCAGGGATCCGAGGCCCGCGAGCCTGCCGGCGACAGGACGACCGCGAGCAGGACCATCACACACGAGAGGAACAGCATTCGACGACGCAACATGATCGACCCCCTGGGCGAGAGACGTGAGGGCACCCCTACCGATCATGATTGCGTCAGCCCGGCCCAGGATGTGAACCCGGCCCGACCAAAGCCCGTCCAGGGAATCATGCCCAGCATGGCGACGGCCCGGCTCACGCAGGTGAGCCGGGCCGAGCGTTCCCAGGACGGGCCCTGGGCGGGGCGACCGACGCCCCGTTTGACGAAGGTCACTTCACCAGCGTCATCTTCCGGGTCAGCGTCTCGTCCCCGGTGACGAGCCGGTAGAAGTAGGTCCCCGACGCGGCCTGCTGGCCGGTGTCGGTGCGACCCTGCCAGGTGAACTCGTGCGCACCGGCGGGCAGGGCCTCGTCGGCGAGCACGCGCACCAGCTGGCCGCGCGCATTGAAGATCTCCAGCCGCGCCTGGCCGGCACGGTCGAGGTTGAAGGCGATCTTCGTGGCGGGGTTGAACGGGTTCGGAGCGTTCTGGGCCAGCGACAGGCGCGCCTCGGGCAGGCCGGCGTCGGTGGTCTCGAGCGCGCCGAGCCACTGCAGGGCGCCGTACATCAGGGTGTTGACGTCGCTCTGCAGGGGCACGTTCTCCATGCCGAACGGGAAGAGCACGACCTGGTAGTCGTTGTACGTGGTGCGGACCACGGCGGGATCGCCGTCGCCGTACTCGCAGCTCACCTCGACGGGCTGGCCGCTGATCAGCGCGGGCTGATCGGGGTCGCCGCCGGTCAGCGTGAAGCTGATGCCGTCGCCGATCGGGTCGCCCGCGAGGCCGACCACGTCGAGGCTGTTGCTCGTCGCGCCGCCGTAGTTCAGGCGCAGCTTGAGCTGGTACCACAGACGCGCGCTGCCACCCTGGCTGTAGAGGCTCTCGAGCAGGTCGTCGCCCGCGAGGATCAGGCGGCCGGGTCCGTCGAGGTACATGTCCAGGGCGTCGCGATCGTCACCACCGAGCACGTCGCCGTTGAGGCCGGTCTCCCAGATCACGGCGTCGTAATCCATGAGATCCTCGCCGGCGACCGCGGCCAGGCCGCGATCCCAGATCGCGTAGCTCTTGCCCGTGGCGTCGAGGGCCGGCGCGTAGACGTCGTAGGCCGCCTCGTTCCCGTCGTCGGCGACGAGCAGGAAGTCGGTGCCGCCGGCAAGGCCGACGAAGTCCAGGCTCTCGACGATCTCACCCGCGCCCTGGCTGTAGATGTCGACCACCACGCGTCCGGAGCCGACCGTGCCGGTGTCCATCACCACGTTGAAGCTGGCCGAGTCGTAGGCGTCCAGGGTGACCGAGAAGGTCTGGTAGTCGGAGCCCTCGTAGCTCAGGTTCGCATCCCAGCCTTCGGGCAGGTTGCTCGTGTCGATCGAGACGTCGAAGGTGTCGGTGTTCAGGCCGATGTTGATCAGGTTCGTGGGATCGAACACGACCTGGCCGCCATCGGCGATCACCTGCTGGGGACCGCTGACGCCCGCGACGGCGGCGTACTCGCCGACGAAGCTGTTGCCGGACTGGATGACTTCCTTGTTCCCGTCGTTCTGGACGAACGCGATGATTTGCAGGTTGTTCGGGTTCCAGCCGGCCTGGATGGCCATGTCGACGTTGATGATCTGCTCGTCACCGGCCGTGCTCACGGTCAGGGGGGTGCCGGTGGAGCTGGGGTACATGTCGCGGCAGACGTTGTCGTAGATGCTGCCGCCGTAGTTCAGGCCATCCTCGACGACGGCGACGCGGATGTAGTGGTTGGCCGGGTCGATGTCGCCGAAGGCCTTGATGGTGACCTCGGCGAAGGCGCCCGGCTCCTCGTAGCTGAAGTCCGAGACGATCACCGCGATGGGCGAGGTCGTCTGCCGACGCTGGTCGATGAGATCGAGAAAATACTCCCCGGTGGCGTAGCTCTCGGGCGCACCGACCAGATCTTGCCAGCTACCGTCGAAGCGGGTGTCGGGGATCCCGGTCCCATTGTCGGCGTAGTAGCTGTGGCGGTCGTCGGACTCGGGGCAGCTCAGGCCACCGCTCGAGGCCTCGTACTGGATGTAGTTGAACTCGTTGGGCAGGAGTTGGTCTTCGCACACGGCGAGACCCGCTGCGGAGCGAGGACAGAATCCTCACCAGGTGGCCGACAGATGCTCGCCGAGGACGGTGCGAGGCACCTGCGCCAGGATCTGGCTTCCGAGCATCAAGCTCATCAGGGCCGCGAGCATGAGCATACGCTTCATGACTTCCTCCGATGGGTTGGCAGACTGGGCCGAGGAGATCGGCCTGGACGACGATTGATCGATTATATCAAACCTCGGATGAACGAGGCAATAGCCTATCTTCGCTGCGGGATTTCCGGACCCGGAAGGGGGGATGTTTTTGGCTGGCCGTCACGAGAGTTGAGATCTCGTCAGTGACTGGCGGCGAGATGCCGCCAGCCCTGGTGAACATGCATTTGCAGTTTAGTACCGGAACACGCCGTAGAACTCCACGCCCTCGAACGCCGGCTCGAACTTGCAGACCCCGCCGGCGCAGAGCTGGCCCGC
>WJIQ01000220.1 GCA_014730255.1 bacterium
GACGCGCTGCTGCAGCTGGGCGATCACGTGCGTGACAAGCTGCAGTCCGACGCCGTGGCGGTGCTCGGGGCGATGGTCGACGGCAAGGCGGCGCTGCTGGTGACGGTCACCGGTGATCTGGTCGCGAGCAAGGCCCTCCATGCCGGCGACCTGGTCAAGGACCTCGCCAGCCGCGTCGGCGGGCGGGGGGGCGGCCGTCCGAACACGGCCCAGGCCGGCTTGCCCGATCGCGCGGCGCTGGACGCGGCGCTGGACGCGGCGGCCGACGCGGTCGAGGCGCAGCTCGGCTAGCCGCGAGGCAACCGCACGGCCAGCAGGATCTGATCGCGGGCGAGCAGCTCGGCGTCGCCGAACTCGAGCACCGGCACCGGAGCGGGAAGCGGTCCCAGCTCGGCCTGCAGGCGCTCGCGTACGGCGCCCCATTCGCTGGCCGCCACGTAGACCGTCGCGCCGGCCACGAGCGCCTGGCGGGCCGCGGCGACGGCCTCCCGGAGGACCGTCTGCCCGGGGTCGCCGCGGTCGGACCACCGGCCCGGGATCCCGTGCACGTCGCGGTCGGGGCGGAAGTAGATGGCGGTCTGCCAGACCCGATCCTCCTGGAGGATCACGACGTCGCCCTCGTCGACCATGCGTGCGAGGAAGACCACGAGGGGCTGGCGCGCGTCGGCGTCGCGATGCCGGGGCAGGATCCCGCCGGCGAGGTTGTAGCCGAGCAGCACGGCGGCCATGAGCAACGGCACGGCCATGGCCAGGCGCGGCCATCGGCCCGCCGGTGCAGACCAGCCGACGGCCGCGAGGGCGAGCAGGCCCGGTAGCACCGGTGCCCAGAACTTGCGGTTGGACGGCTCCCACCACCCGGCGAAGAGCGCGGCGATGATCACGAGCACCGCGACGTTCAGCAGGGCGCGGCGACTCGAAGGGTCGGCGGCCCCGCTGGCCGACTTCAGGCGCAGCAGCCCGACCGCGACCGTGACCGCGACGACGGCGAATGGCAGCAGGCGCACGGCGAGCTGCGGGTCGGCGGGGCGCTGCCCGAAGACGTAGGGCTTGAGCGGCGCGCCGGTCAGGATGCTCGAGGCGAGACCCCGGGGGACGTCGGTGGAGAAGAGCAAGGCGAACGACCCGCACCGGCCGGCGAACTCGTCGGTGTACCCGGTGAACCACTGCCAGAGCTCGGCGGGAGCGAGGCTGCCGGTGGCGACCGCGCCGGCGGCGACGTAGAGCGCCAGGACGGTCGCGCCGGCCGCGCCGAGGGCCAGCGCGCCGAGGTTCCAGCGCTCTCCGGTCCGCGCCTCGCGGGCCAGCATGACCGCCACGGCGGGCGCCCAGAGCACGAGCGCCTGATGCACGAGGACGGCCACGGTCACGGTCCCGGCCATTTGCACGGCGGTGCGCCGGGTGGGGCGGGGGCCCTGCGGCAGGCGGGCCGACCACCAGAGCAGGAGGGTGGCCATCAGCAGGTACATCGGGACGCCCTCGGTCTGCGTCGACTGCTGCCAGGGCAGGTACGCCAGCGCCAGGGCCAGCCACCAGACCGGCGCCGACCACCGCCCGGGCACCAGCCTGCGGAGCAGGCGCCAGAACACCGCGAGCGCGGCCAGCGTGACCCCGACGTTGAAGACCTGCAGCGGCAGGACGGCCCGCCCCGGCCATTCGAACCACGCCCATGCGGACCAGACCGCGCGCAGCACCGGTTGCATGAGCAGATGGTGCGGATGCAGGAGCCGGGGTCCGGCCCCGAACTCGGTGTCCCAGAGGTAGTACAGGCTGTCGATGGAGAACTGCTGCTGACGGGTGATCAGGTAGAGGATCGCGACGGCCACGAGGCCGACGAGCGAGGCGGGCGCAGGGAGCGGGGATCGAGCGGACGACGCTTGCACGGAGGCGACTCTTCGGCTGTGGTCTCGCGAACGGTACGGGCTCTCGAGCGCGCGCGACGGTAGCACGTCGCCGCGTCCGTCTCCACACCAATGTCGTGCCGGGTCACCGCCCCGGCGGTGGCAGGTCCGGCGGCAGCATGGGATCGGCCACCGACTGGCGGACCTGAGGCCCCCGCAGGATGCCGACCAGGGCCAGCGCGAACTCGAGCGCCGTGCCCGGCCCGCGGCTGGTCACCAGTGGACCGTCCATGACGACGCGGTCCTCGCGCCGCGTCTGCGGGTCGAGATGCTCGAGGAACGACGGATGGCAGGTGGCGCGGCGACCGCGGATGAGGCCGTGGTGCTGCAGGACCACCGCGGGCGCGGCGCAGATGGCGGCGATCAGTCGTCCGGCGCGATCCTGAGCGATCAGCCTGCCGACCAGCGCCTCCGAGTCCCGCAGGTGCCGCGCGCCCGGCATTCCTCCGGGCAGGACGATGGCCTCGTGGGGCACGTCGGGCAGGTCGCCGAGCCGCTCGTCGGCGACCAGGGTCACGCCGCGCGAGCACACGACCTGCCGCCGGTCGGTGACCGACGCCACGGTGACGTCCATCTCCGCCCGCCGTAGCGTGTCGATCACGGTGACCGCCTCGATCTCCTCGGTCCCATCGGCCACCGGGACGAGCACGTGGATCGCATCGGACATCGGAGCCTCCCTGTCGCCGGAGTTCGCCGACAAGCTACTCGCGGTGCCGCGACTCGCCCAGGTCCACTCCGAATCGCACCGCCGCGTAGGCCTGGCCGGGACGATCGCCATCGATCTGCTCGAGACCGCCGATGGTGCCGACCTCCAGGCGCATGGCCGAGCGACCGATGACGCGCCCCTGCAGGCCCATGCCCAGCTTCCAGCCGACGGTCTCGCCGAGGTCGCCGTACCAGCCGCCGCCCACCAGGACGTACGGCGTCAGCGCGCCGCCGCCGGCGATCCGGATGCGGACGCCGCCGCTGGCGCTGACGGCCAGGTCCTCGCTCCAGACCTCCGGGCGGTCGAAGTCCGGCGCGGTCCCCAGCGAGAGATCGATGCCGGCGTCGGCGTTGGTCATGACCGGCAGCCAGATCCCGACCGTGCCGCGGACCGCGCCCTGGTGGCGGCTCCACCAGCCGATGGTGGCCACCTCGGCACCGACCTCCAGCGAGGGGCCGGCGTCCGGCGGGCCCTCGCGCCACGGCGCCTCCGACCGCGAGATTCGCGGCTCGCCCAGCACGCGTTCCCAGGATCCGGCCGGCGGCGCGGCGGCGCCGACGGCCATGCCGGTGAGCGTACCTCCGCCGACCAGCAGCACCATCGACGCGGCGGCGCCGAGGTTCACCAGGCTGCCGTCGTCCCGGGCGTTCGTGTTGAGGACGGCCATGCCGCCGACCAGCCCGGCGAGGAACCCCATGGTCGATCCGCGCCGGAACGCCGTCGCGCGCGACCAGTGCCTCTGCCAGAGGCCGTCGAGGTCGCGGGTGTCGATGCGGCGGCCGTCGGTGCAGTCCAGGCACGTGCCGCTCGTCGCGGCCAGGACGCAGCCGCCCGTCGTGCCGTCGCGGTGGCGCCAGCGCACGGTGTCGCCGGCGGCGAGCTCGAGCATGGTCGCCGCCGTATCGGGCCCGGCGTCGGGCGCGGGACCGGTGGCGAATTCGTGGTCACGGGACCCCTGGGCGGCGGCCGTCGTGGCCAGCAGCAACAGAACCAGCGGCGCGGACAGCGCGAGCCGCGGCAGGATGCGTCTCATGGATGGGCCTCTCGAGAGAGTCGCCCGGCGCGGGGAGCGTCCCGTGAACATCCGGGA
>WJIQ01000221.1 GCA_014730255.1 bacterium
GACGCCGGGACGGACGATCGCTGGGCCAGGCTCGCCACGGCCGGCATCATGACCGCCGTGGTGGCGACGTTGGGCATGAACGAGCTGAGCAGCCCGGCGGTGAGCATGACCACGACCATGAGCCAGAGCTCGCGTCCTCCGGCGAGGCGGTGCGCCTGCCGACCGATGGCGTCGGCCACCCCGGTCTGCTGCAGCGCCCCGCCCAGCAGGAAGATGAACAAGGTGGTGATCACCGCGGGCGAGGCGAAGCCTCGGAATGCCTCGTCGGGCCGGACGAAGCCGCCGAGCACCAGCACCGCCAGGCCGAGGAACGCCGTCAGGTCCAGGGGCAGCTTCTCGGTGAGGAACAGGTAGACGAGCGCGACGAAGATGACGGTGAGGATCGCGATGTCGAGGGTCACGGGCAGAGGCTCCTCCGGAACGGGCGCAGCCGTCGGTCTGGGCCGTCAGGACGACATGCTAGCCGAATCGACGCGCCGCTGCGAGCGGCGCCCGCGCGGTCGCGCCCCGTCAATCGTCCGGCGTCGCGTCCTCGGCCTCGCCACGGTCGGCCGCGATGGTATCCAGCAGCCACTGCCGGAACGCGACCACGGGGACGGCGTGGGCGCGATCGCGGGGCACGGCCAGGTAGTAGCCCATCGCGCTGCGGAACGGCCGGTCGACCGCGACCACCAGCTCGCCGCGGTTGATCTCGTAATCGACGAGGAAGCGCGGGAGCAGCGCCACGCCGATGTCGGCCACGGCCGCCTGCGCCGCCGTGAGGAACTGCTCGAAGGCCATGCCGCCCGGCTCCTCGCAGGCGATGCCCTGGCCGGCGAACCACGCCTCCCAGGCGCCGGGCCGGCTGGAGATGTGCAGCAGCGGCAGGTCCAGCAGATCGGCCGGTTCGTTCACGTCATGGCGTGCCTTGAACCCCGGCGAGCAGACCGGCGCCACGTGCTCGCCCATGAGATACGTGCACTCGGCGTGCGGCCAGTTCGGCTTGCCGTAATGGATGGCGGCGTGCAGGCCGGCGAGGCGGAAGTCGAACGGGGCGAGCTTGGTGGTGACGTTGACCTGGATGCGCGGATGCCGGGTCAGGAAGTCCCCCAGCCGCGGCATCAGCCAGCGCGTGCCGAAGGTGGGCAGGACGGCCAGCTCCAGCGTGCCGCCGTCGGGGTTGGTGAGCACCCGCAGCGAGGCGGCCATGACGATCTCGAGGGCCCGCCGCACCTCCTTGGCGTAGCCGCGGCCCGCCTCGGTCAGGGCCACGGCGTGGCCCTGCCGTTCGAAGAGCGGCACGCCCAGCAGGTCCTCCAGGGCGATGATCTGCTTGCTCACCGCGCCCTGGGTGAGGTTCAGCTCGTGGGCGGCCGCGGTGAAGCTGCCGGCCCGGGCGGCGGCGTCGAAGGCCTGCAAGGCCGTCATGCTGGGCAGGACACGTTTCATGCTCCGGCTCCGTCGTCGTCGGGGGACACGACCGTCGCGCCGGAGGATACCAGCCGGGAGCGCGGACCCAAAGCAGATGTCGCGGGTCAGGCCCTGGCGTAGGCGGTGTGGATGTGCAGCCGGTCGTCGATCTTGAACAGCTCGACGTGGATGCGGGGCAGCGTGCCGGTCGACGCATTGTCACCCTGGCCGATCCGCAGCTGCGGCAGCTTGTGGGCGATGGCGTCCATGTCCGTGACGATGGTCGCACCGTGGGGTCCCTTGCCCGTCTTGCTGTCGAGCTGGCGGAGCTTCTGCTGGCCCTTCGGCGAGTTCAGGGCGAAGGCCACGACCATGGCCTGGTCCATCGGCGGGACCTTCGTCGCGGACTCCCCCGCCGCGCCCGGGGTCACGAGCCGTTTGCCGAAGATGCGGATCTCGTGCGCGAAGGCGGAATCGTGGGGCTTCTTGCGGCTGGTGGGGTCGGCGCGCAGATGGCCGTGCTGCCGGATCGCATGGCCGCCGTCCTTCCCCGGCCCCATGCCCTCGCTCGCCTCGAGGATCTTCTTCACTTCCATGATCGAGTATTGCCGCGTGAGCTTCGCCATGATCGGACTCCTGTCGGTGGTCGTCGAAGGACGTCGGTCGCATATCGGATGCGATACATCCTATTTCATGATCGATGGATTGGAAACCCGCAAGCTCGTGCCGTAACGTCATGCGGCCCGAGGCGAGGACGAGACGCGCGCGGCGACCGCGCCCCCCGATCACCCGGAGTCGACCATGGCAAGGACCGTGTTGATCCTGATCCTCGTCGCCGCGACCGCCGGCCGCGGCCTGGCCGGCGAGACCTCGAGCACCGAACGGCGCGAGGTCCATCCCGTCCGCGCCGGCGCCCTGGGCATGGCGACCGGCACCATCGGATTCGTCTCCGGATTCTATCTCGGCAGCCATGACGACGACGGTGGCGAGGGGCTCGATGCCGTCGCGCGCGGCGTCATCATCGGGTCGATCGTCGGGGCCCTGACGCTGCCGCTCGGGGCGCACGCGGGCAACGGGTCGCAGGGCGACCTGGGACTGGTGATGCTGGCCTCGGTCCTGGCCGGCGGGGTCGGCTGGGGGCTCGCCGCGGCCGCCGACGACGGGAACGCCGTGATCGTCACGCCGGTGCTGCAGATCGTCGCCTGCGTGGCGGTGGAGGTCACGACCACGCCCGACGGCGCCCCGGACGGTCCCGAGGCCGCGCCGGACCATCGCGGCTGGGACCTGCAGGCTGGCCTCGGCGCGGTCGATCGGCAGCCGGCGCTGCTGATCGGCGGGCGCTTCTGATCCGTCCGGGCCGTCGGCCCGGCGCCGCCACTACGGCAGACGCAGGACGGCCGTCACCGGGAAGTGGTCGGACGGCCACCGCTCGCCGTCGCCCGTCCGGTCGATGGCCGCGGCGAGGACCGCGGCCGAGGGCGTGGCCAGGACCCAGTCGATGCGGGCCGGGCGCGGCGTGCCGGTGAAACCGTGGAAAGTGCCGGCCGGCTGGTCCGCGGCGCCGGGTTGCTCGCCCGAGCCCGCAGGTGCGACCTCCCAGGTGTCGACCAGCAGAGGCGTTTCGGGATCGCCACGGAGGATCCGGTGCACGGCGTCCGCGTCATCGCTCGCCGGTGCGTTGAAGTCGCCGGTCACCACCAGCATCGCACCGGCGGCGTTTGCGGCGAGCCAGCGGTGCAGCAGGCGCGCCGACTCGCGGCGCGACCGCGGGCCGGCATGGTCGAGGTGGGCGTTGATCCAGAGGATCTCGGTGCCGGAGGCGCGCTCGCGCAGTCGTAGCCACGTGGCGATGCGCGGCAGCGCGGCATCCCAGCTTTGGCTGGCGACCACGTCGGGCGTCTCGCTCAGCCAGAAGGTGCCGCCGTCCAGACGCTCGAGGCGGTCGGTGCGATGGAAGCTCGCGCACATCTCGCCGGCCTCGCGGCCATCGTCGCGGCCGGCGGCCTCGACCGCGTACCCCTCCAGCCAGTCGGCCAGCTCGTCGCGCTGGAAGGCCAGGCACTCCTGGGTGCCGAGCAGGTCGGGATCGAAGGCGGCGATGGTCTCGCGCACGAGGTCGCGGCGCTGCGGCCAGGCATGGTCGCCGTCGGCGGCGGTGCCGTAGCGCAGGTTGAAGGACATGACGCGGAGCACGGGGCCGGTCGCATGGTCGGTGGTGTCGGCGTCGGCATGCACGGTCGTGGGCCAGCCCGTCGTCAGGGCGAGGATCAGGGCCACCAGGGCAGTGGTGGCCCGGTATTCCTGCACTCGGTCCTCCGACGGTGTGGGGCCCAGGGACGGTCCGCATGGTACCATGAGTCCTCCGATGACGCGCGCCCGCTCAGCCCTGCCCGTGCGCGAAGCGGTTCACGTCCGGTCGCTGGCCGAAGACCAGCAGCTCGTCGCCTGCCGCGAGCACGGTCTGACCGTCGGGGATGATGCGTTCGGGCTCGGCGCCGGTCCCGCCGCGCTGGACGAGGATGATCTGCAGGCGATGGGTCTGGCGCAGCCGCAGGTCGGCGACCGTCCGGCCGGCGAAGTGCGGCGGCGCCTCGACGTGGGCGATGACGTGGTCGCCCACCGTCTCCCACGTGCGCGTCTGCGCCACGCGGGCCACACGGTCGGACATCTCGCCGGCCAGGTCGGTCTGCAGCATGGCCTTGTTGTAGGCATTGATCACATCCTGCCGGCGGATCACGCCGATGGGCACCATGGAATCGCCGGCGGGCAGGACCGGCAGTTCCTCGTAGGTGCGACGGCCGAACTGCTGCATGGCCCGGTCCAGGGTGTCGTCCTCGCGCAGGAAGATCACCGGGGCGGTGACCAGATCCTCGGCGACGACCACATCGCGGAGCGCATCGCGCATGGGCAGGATGTGGCGCATGTCGTCCATGCTGATCGCCCCGACCAGGGCGCCGTCGTCCTCGGTGACCACGAACTCGTAGTGCGGCGACTCGGCCATGCAGCGCTCCAGTTCCTCGAGCGTGGTGCCGCGGCGGCAGGTCTCCAGGCGGTGGTGGACCACGTCGCGCACCTGCAGCTGGCGCAGGACGTTGATCTCGAGTCCCTGCCGCAGCTTCACGCCACGGCGACTCAGCTTGATGGTGTAGATC
>WJIQ01000038.1 GCA_014730255.1 bacterium
AGGATCTGCCGCGTGTTGGCCGCCAGGTTGGCGTGCGTGAGCGTGACCCCGCGGGGCTTGCCGGTGCTGCCGCTGGTGTAGAGGATCGTGCAGAGATCGTCCCCGGCGACCGCGACGGGCGGGCGGGCGTCGGTCTGCGCGGCGACGTCGACCGTCGTGAGCACGCGCACCCGGTCGGGCAGATCCCAGGCCGGGTTCGTCCGGTCGATCAGGACGGTGCGCAGCCGCGGCGATCGGGCCAGCAGCTCGGGCAGTTCGCGCCGCACCTGCGCCGCGCGCGTGATCAGGGCCACCGCCCCGCTGTCGTCGAGCAGGGCGACGTTGGTGCGGGTCTTGTTGAGCGTGTTGAGGGCCACGCAGCAAGCGCCGGCCTTGAGGATGCCGAAGAAACCCGCGACGTACCCGGGCCCGTTCTCGGCCAGGAGGGCGACCCGGTCGCCGTGCTGGACGCCACAGCTGAGCAGGGTGGCGGCGATGCGGTTGGCCTCGGCATCCAGGGCGGCGTAGCTCAGGGTGCGCTCGCCGGCCTCGAGGGCGATCGCCCCGGGTGCGCGGTCGCAGCTCGCCTCCAGGAAGCGATGGACGGGCGGTTGCAGGTCCACGGCCGCCCCCTCAGGCCGCGGCTTGCTTGCGCTCGACGAAGGCCGCGAGGTTGGCCACCGAGTCGAGGTTCTCCGGGACGAGCTCCTCGTCGCTGATGCTCAACCCGAAATCTCCCTCCAGAAACGCGACGAGCTCCATGACGCCGGTCGAGTCGATGATGCCGTTGTCCAGCAGCGACATCTGATCGTCGGCCAGAGGTGAAGCGTCGCCGAAGAGGAAGTTCTCGATGATATAGTCGCGAATCTGGCTGGTCAGGTCCATGGATCTAGCGAGTCCTTTCCGGATCGTTCGACTCGTCGCCGCGCCAGGAGAGCTCTCCCGGCACGAGGGCGAGGCAGTCGAGGCGCGCGTCGAGGTCCTCCACGAACGCGCGCCGCAGGAGCTGGGTGCTCAGCAGTCCCACGAACGCCATGTTCTCGCGAGCGCTGGCGAGCCGTCCGGCCTCCCACTTGCGGAGCAGGCTGGCCACCCGCTCGGGTTGCCAGAAGCCGGTCGCGGACACGGCCTCCGGCGCGAGATGCTCGGCCACGATCGGGCGCCCGGTCACCGTGGCGAAGGCCGCCGAGTCGGGGGCCCGATAGGGCTGCTTCGGTCGTTCGACGATGGCCGGCGGCAAGAGATCGGCCACCGCATCCTTCAACAGTTGCTTCTCGCGCAGGGCCGGCAGACGCGCGGCCGCCGGCGTGGCGAGGGCCGTCTCGGCCAGCTCGTGATCCAGGAACGGGAATCGTCCCTCGACCGAGTGGCCCATCAGCATCCGGTCTCCCTGGCTACTTAGCAAGTACCCGGCCAGAAAGGTCGTCATCTCCAGGTATTGCGCCCGCGCCACGGCCCCCCAGTCCGCGAACGAGGCCGGAAGGCTCGCGACCAGGCGCCGTTCCGGTGCTCCGTCTCGCAGGGGAGCGAGGGCCTCGGACTGCAGGAACGTCGTCATCATCCCCGTGTTCTGCCACCGCGGACGGTGGCTGAAACATGGATCGTCCGACCGGTCGAGACCTTGACCATAGAACCGGCGCAGGAACTGCGGGGGCGATTGCTGCAGGTAGGGATAGAGCCGGGTGAGCAGCTGCGCCCGCGCGTCCGACCCGGGCCGCCGCGACCAGAAGCGGCGGACCTTCGCCTCCCGGAAGATGTTGTAGCCGCAGAAGACCTCGTCGGCCCCCTCGCCGGTGAGCACGACCTTCCAGCCGTGCTCGCGCACCAGGCCGGACAGCGCATACAGCGGCGACGGCGCGGTGCGCAGGATCGGCATCTCGGTGTGCCAGATCACGTCCTCGAACACGGCGGCGATGTCGTCGCCCGCGACCTCGATGCTGCTGTGCTCGGTGCCCAGATGGGCCGCCATCGCGTGCTGCCAGCGGGTCTCGTCGTAGTCGCGGTCGGCGAACCCCACCGAGAACGTGCGCAGCCGGTTGTCGGTGCAACCGTGGATCAGCGCGGCCGTGGCCGAGCTGTCCAGGCCCCCGGAGAGGTACGCGCCGACCGGCACGTCCGCCCGCAGCCGGATCACCGCCGCCGCCTCCAGTCCCTCGCGGAGCGCGCGGGTCATGCGGGCGCGGGCCTCGCGGTCCGGGTGCCGGGCGTCCTCGCGGGCAGGCAGGAACTCCGGCGACCAGTACCGGCGCAGCGTCAGGCAATCGGGCAGCGGCGCCGGTGGCGGCGCGGCCGCCCGCTCCCCCGTGCGGACCGTCGCCACGTGCCCGGGAGGAATCTGCGCGATGCTCGCGAAGGGCGTCGCCGGGGCGATGGTCGACCAGTAGGTGAACACCTCGGCCAGCCTCTCCGGGTCCAGGCGTCGCTCGAGGCCGGGCCAGGCCATCAGGGCCTTCATCTCCGAGCCGAAGAGCAGGGTGTCGCCGGCCTGCGCGACGAACAGCGGACGGATGCCGAACCGGTCGCGCGCGAGGGTCAGCGACCCGGCCTGGCGGTCCCAGATCGCGAAGGCGAACTGTCCGTTGAACCGCTCGACGCACCGGTCGCCCCATTCCTGGTAGGCGTGGACGATGACCTCGGTGTCGCTCCGGGTGCGGAACCGGTGTCCACGGCCCTCGAGCTGCTCGGTGAGCTCCGGATAGTTGAAGATCTCGCCGTTGAAGACGATCCAGTGGCGGCCGTCCTCGGCGGTC
>WJIQ01000222.1 GCA_014730255.1 bacterium
GAGATCCGCTCTGGACCCTCGATGGGCTCGCGGTGGCCGCGCTCGAGGGCGCCCAGGACTTCCCCGCCATGATCGCCGACGGCGGCGGGGGCGCATACCTCGCCTGGGAGGACAGCCGCAACCACGAGTTCGGCGGCGACAGCTACGACGACGTCTTCGCCGCCCACGTCGCCCCCGGCGGGTACTTGGCGTGGGAGGCGACGGTGCTCGAGCACGTCGGCACGCAGAACGACGTGCGTCTGGTGGCGCGCGGCGGCGGGGGCGGGATCGTCGTCTGGAACGACGGCCGCGAGGTCGGCAACGGCGACATCTACGGCTCCTGGTTCAGCCCCGGCGGCACGGTCGGCCCCCCCCACGAGACGGGCCGGGCGCTGGTCACCGGCAGCGACAACGAGATCCCCACCGCCGCGGTGAGCGACGGCGCGGGCGGGGTGATCGTGGTCTGGGCCGACGACACGAGCGGCGACCACGACATCGCCGCCCAGCGCTTCGACGCGAGCCTCGATGCGGTCTGGGCCGCCGGCGGCGTCACCGTCTGCGCGGCGCCCGACATCCAGACCTCGCTGCGCGCGGCCAGCGACGGCCAGGGCGGCGCCGTCCTCGCCTGGCAGGACCGGCGCGACGGCCTGCAGGAGGACATCATGGCCCAGCGCCTCGGCGCCGATGGCGCGGCCCTCTGGCAGGCGAACGGCCTCGGCGTCTGCACCGACGATCAACGCCAGATCATGCCCAGGATCTGCTCCGACGGCGAGGGCGGCGCGCTCCTGGCCTGGCACGACCGGCGCGACGGCACGCCCGGCGACATCTGGGGGCACCGCGTCGACCACGACGGCGCCCTCGTCCCGATCGCGGTGACCGACCTGTCCGCGAGCTGGACCGGGACCGCGGTCGCGGTCGCCTGGACCGCACGGCGGATCTCGCCGGATCGCCGGTGGACCGTCGAGCGTGCGAGCTGGCCCGGCGGCCCGTTCACGGTCCTGGCCATGCCACTGCGCCGCGGCAGCGAGGGTCGCTGGCGGGCGTTCGATCTCGACGCCTCGCCCGGCCGGACCTACCGCTACCGCGTGACGCTCGACCACGACGTCCTGGGCACGACGGCCGCGGTGACCATCCCGGAGACGACGACGCGCCTGGAATCCGCTCGCCCCAATCCGGCCAACCCGACCGCGTGGGTGAGCTTCACGCTCGCCCGCCGCCAGACGGCCCGCCTGACGGTCCACGATCTCGCCGGCCGTCGCCTCGCCACGCTGGTCGACGGGGTGCGCGACGCGGGTCGGCATCGTGCGCGCTGGGATGGTCGGGACCGCGGCCGGTGCCCATGCGCGAGCGGTCCGTACATCTTGCGGCTGGTCACCGACGACCGTCACGACGTCCGGAAGCTTCAGCTGGTCCGCTGAGCGAGCCGGCTCTTGCAACGCGCTGGCGGAGGCGCGATCTTGGAACGCGCCTCCGTCCGCGTCTGGAGCCGAGCATGAGCGAAGAGACGAACCGCCTCCGCTACTTCCCGATCACCCTGCTGCCGACGGTGATGGGCCTGACCGGCCTGTCGATCGTCTTCTTCAAGCTTCAGCACGTGCTGCACCTCGACGTGCCGCTCGGCCCCGGGCTGCTCTACTTCTGCACGGCCTGGTTCGGCTTCCTGCTGGTGATGTACGCCGTGAAGTTCGTACGCTACCGCGAGGAGCTGGTCGAGGAGTTCCGCCATCCGATCCGGGTGAACTTCTTCCCGGCGATCTCCATCTCCTTCCTGCTGCTGGCGATCGGGTACCTGGAGAACGGCGACCTGGGCCTCGCGCGCGTCCTCTGGTGGATCGGCGCGCCTCTGCATCTGGTGCTCCTGCTGGTGATCCTCGGCGGGTGGTTCCACAAGGCCTACCACATCCACAGCTTCAATCCGGCCTGGTTCATCCCGGTGGTCGGCCCCCTGATCGTGCCGGTGGCCGGCGTGCAGGTCGCGCATCCGGAGATCTCCTGGTTCTTCTTCGCGACCGGCCTGATGTACTGGGTGTTCCTGCAATCGGTGCTCACCAACCGCATCTTCTTCCACGACCCGCTGCCGGAGAAGCTGCTGCCCACCCTGTTCATCCTGATCGCGCCGCCGGCGGTGGGATTCATCGCCTACGTGAAGCTCTCGGGCGACCTCGACGTCTTCGCGAAGCTGCTCTTCTACTTCGGCGTCTTCTCGGTGTTGATGCTGCTGACCATGGTCGACCGCTTCCGGCGCGTCCCCTACTTCGTCTCCTGGTGGGGCTACACCTTCCCGCTCGATGCGTTCACCCTGTCGCTCTATCTGATGTACATGAAGACGCAGGCCCCGCTGGCGAAGTGGGCGGCGTTGACCATGACCGGGGTGACCACGCTGGTGATCCTCGTCGTCGCGGTCAAGACGGTCCAGGTCGCCTCGCGCGGCGGAATCTGCGTGCCGGAGAAGTGATCACGCGATAGGATGGGCCCGATCGGTCCGGGGCGTTCCGGACACGCTGGTCTCGAGACGGGGAGTCATGGCATGGTTTTCACGGTGTCGCGTCGACGCTCGTCGGCCGGAACGACGATGACCATCCTCGCCGCGGCGTGGTTGATCGGCTGCGGCGGATCCGCCGACACGACCGACCCCGATGGTCACATCCGCTATGCGCCCCCGGAGGGCTGGGAACTGGTCGAGGCCAGCAACGGGACGCGGTATCGCCCGGCCGACGCGCCCAACCTGGCCACGATCCAGGTCTCGACCATCGCCGACGACGGCACCCACGACCTCGAGGCCGAGAAGCGCGCCTGGCTCGAGTTCCAGGCGCAGTCGGGGCAGGAGATCCGCGCGGACCGCGACTGGAGCGACGCTCATCACCGCGGATACGAGTACGTCCACACCGTGGAGACCAACCACGGCGCCGGCGTCTGGCACCACGTGCTCGCCCGCGGCGACGGCTACCGCATCGCCGCCCATCTGCAGACGACGCCCGGGCGCTATCCCGACGACAGGGCGGTGTTCGAACGGGTCGTGGGCTCGATCCGGCCCGTGGCGCCATAGTGGCATGCAAGCGACGGCGCCGTCAGACGAGGTCCTGGCGAACCGCCAGGGCCGCTCAACCGATCTCGCGAGCCGGCTTCCGGTTCCTGTCGATCGTCCCCGCCTGCGGGCAGTTCACGACCCCATCGGAGTTCATGCCCGCGATTAGCTTCTCGACCATCGACCCGATGTAGGACGACCGGGAATCGGAGTTTCCCGACGAGTCGAGGTTGGCCCGCCAGACGATCTCCTCGGACCGGGGATCGGTGAGGATCGCGTTGAAGACGAATCCGCGCGGCGTGTCGCCGAAGATGCCCATCGACTGGCTCTTCTCCATCGTCTGGTCGAGGACGAGCACGAACTCCGGCGCGAAGCTCTCGATGTCGCGCTGGACGTCGCCGGGGTCGAGCGAGAGCGGCGAGACCACCGCCACCTCAACCTCGACGCAGGGGACGAACCCCGCGCGGAGCGCCGCGCGGAGATGGTCCACGTCGTCCTGGTCCCAGTTGCCGCCCACGTCCGCCAGCACGAACAGGCGCTCGACGGTCCGATCGAATCCGTCGGCCACCCGGCTCTCGAAGGATGTGCTCGCGCAGCCCGTGGTCAGGATCACCAGGGCCAGGATGCAGATCATGCGCGATCTCGCCGTCATCGTCTTCCTCCCATTGAACCCATGATTCGTGCGACGACGATCGGCGTCGGACCCCGGAGCATCCGGATATCGCACGGACCCTGGAGTCGATCGCCCGCCGCATTCTCCTGCGTGATCGTACCACGAGAGGAGCGCCTGGCGCAGCGAACATCGACCGGGTCGGACCATCACGAGGCAGCCGGCAACTTGCCCTCGTGGTACGCCTGCAACGCCTCGGCCGCGGTCATCTCCCCCGCGCCCACGTACACCGTCACGCCGGCGGCCTGCAGACCGGCCGCCGCGTTCCCGCCCGGACCGTTGCCGGTGATCAGCACGTCGACCCCGTGGTCGACCAGGACGCGCACCGCGCGCGGGCCGGCGCCGTGAGCCTGGCCGGCGACCTCGGTGTTGTCGACGACCGCCACCTCGTCGATCTCCTCGTCGAGGATCAGGAAGTACGGCGTGCGTCCGAAGCGCGGGTCCATGGGCGCATCGCGGTCGGTGCCGCGGGTGGTCAGGGCGATGGTCATGTGCGTGCCTCCTCCGGCTCGAGCAGACGTGTGATGCGGGTCCAGACGGCGGCGAGATCCCGCCTCCGGTCGGGATCCTCGTCGACGATGCTGCGACCCGCGGTGATCGCCGCGGTGAAGGCCTCGTCGTAGGGGAACTCCGCGAGCAGCGTGACGTCGTGGGCCGCGAGGTGATCCAGCAGCTGCCGGCGCACGTCGGGGTTCAGGTCGGACTTGTTCAGGATGCACGCGCACGGGATGTCGAAGCGGCGAACCAGCTCGTGCACGCGCTCGAGGTCGTGCCGGCCCGAGACGGTGGGCTCGGTCACCAGCACCACGAGCGACGCCCCTGCGAGCGACGCCACCACGGGGCAGCCCACGCCCGGCGAACCGTCGACGAGCACCAGCTCGCGTCCGAGCTCACCGGCCACACGCCGCGCCTCGTTCTTGACCCGGGTGACCAGCTTGCCCGAGTTGTCGGCGCCGATGCCCAGGCGTGCGTGCACCATGGTCCCCCCCGTCGAGAGCCGCGATCGATACCAGTGGCCCACCTGCCGGGGCTCGCTGGTGATCGCCGCCTCCGGGCACACGCGGGCGCAGTAGCCGCAGCCCTCGCAGGCGATGGGGTCGATGACGTGCGCGCCGTCGACGAGACGCACGGCATCGAACTGGCAGACCTCTCCGCACCGATCGCAGCCGTTGCACGACTCCGGATCGATGACGGCCGTCTCGCCGCTGACGAACGCCTCGGCGTGACCGAAGTCCGGCCCCAGCAGCAGGTGCATGTCGGCCGCGTCGACGTCGCAGTCGGCGACCACCACCTCGTCGGCGGCGAGCACGGCGAAGGCCGCGGCGAAGGTGGTCTTGCCGGTGCCGCCCTTGCCCGAGATGATCACGATCTCCTTCATCGGACAACCCCGGCGACGTTTTCGGCCAGTCGCCCGGCCAGCGCCCCGAGCGCGGCGTCCACCGCCGGCACGCGATGGTCGAGCAGCTGCCCGCCGGCATGGAGCGCGGCCGCCTCGCGCATGTGCGGGATGCGGGCGACGATCTCGATGCCCTCGACCGCGCAGTAATCCTCGACGCGGTCGTCGCCCAGGCCGTGGCGATTGATCACGACCCGGAACGGGCGCTCGAGGTGACGCATGGTGTCCACGGCGAGGGTCAGATCGTGCAGGCCGAACGGCGTGGGCTCGGTCACCAGCAGCACGAGGTCGGCCTCGCGCGTGGCCTCGACCACCGAGCACGACGTGCCGGGCGGCGCATCCAGGATCACCAGCGGGTGATCCGCGAAGACGCGGTCCAGGTAGTCGAGGGTATGAGCGATCAGGGGGGTCGCCTGCTCCTCGCCCACCAGCAGCCGGCTCTCGACGAGGTCGAGCCGGCCGGCGCGGCCGTGCCGCAGCTCGCCCACCCGGCGCGGCTCCAGCGGCAACGACCCGGTGGGGCACAGCTCCGAGCACGCGCGGCAGGCGTGGCACAGCTCCGGGAAGATCATCACGCGGTCGGGCAGGCCGAGGACCGCGTTGAAGTTGCAGACCTCCTGGCACTGGCCGCAGTGGCGGCAGGTGCCGGCCTGCCACGCCGGGACGTGCTTGAAGATCGGCTCGGCGTGATGAGGTTCGCCCTGCAGGAAGAGTCCCGAGTTGGGCTCCTCGACGTCGACGTCGGCCAGGACCACGGGCATCGACCGCGCCAGGCGCGCGGCGAGGTTCGTGGCCACCGTCGTCTTGCCGGTGCCGCCCTTGCCGCTGGCGATGGCGATCTTCACGACTCGCCCGGCTCCGGGTGCGTGTGATGGCCGTGACCGTGGCCATGGCCGTGGACACCGTGGTCGCACTCGAAACCGCCGGTGGCCAGCTCCTGGCGCAGATAGCTCTCGACGAGGTCCCGCGGCGTACCGGCCACGACCCCGGTGTGCACCTCGATGCCGTTCTGACGGAACAGGCCCTGGGCCATCTGCCCCATGCCTCCGGCGAGTACCACGTCGACGCCCTGGCTGGCCAGGTAACGCGGATAGGTGCCGGGCTGGTGCTCGGGCGGGGTCACCTCGGTCTCGCCGGTCACCGCGTCGGCCTCGACGTCGATGATCGCGAAGCTCTCGCAGTGGCCGAAGTGAGCGCAGAGCGCGCCACCGGCCGTCGGGATGGCGAATCGTCGCGTCACCGGGATCCTCCTTCCGATCCCGGCACACAGCCGGGATCGTGTGTCATGGTCCAGGTTCGGTTCATTCGTTCGTGTCGGTCAGGCGGTCGATGCGTTCGTTCAGCCGCGCGATCTGCTCGCGGAGCTGCCGCACCTCGTCCTGCGCCTCGGGATCGGGCGCGGGCGGACCGGCCTGCCAGCCGGCACGTCCGTATCCACGACCGAAGCCGTGGCCGCGGCCCCAGCCTCGACCGAGGCCGCGTCCGCGACCCGGACCGCCCCAGCCGCGATGGGCACCCATCGCGGGCTCTTCGGCCGTCCAGCCGGGCTGATCGTTGCCGGCGCAGAACCCGAGTCCGCGGCCGGTCATGGGCCCCTCGTTGCGGGGGCCTCTCCTGTTGCCTCCTGGCATGTCGTTACCTCCCCTGCCGGCGACGGTGACGCCGGCAGCAACGGCCGTGGCCGAAGCCTCCGGCCAGATCCACCAGTTTCGTCGACCCGCAGCTCGGACAGGCGTCCACAGCCCGGTCGAAATCAGTATTGAACATATTCCCACATGTGAGACACTGCAGGCGGTTGCCGACGAAGTGCACGTCGCCGCCTCCGATGCGCAGGTGCGCGCCCTCGACCAGGAACCGCGCGACCTTGCCCCGCGCCTGCTCGATCAGGCGCGAGAAGGTCGAGCGCGAGATGTCCATCTGATCGGCGGCCTCGCTCTGATCCAGTCCCAGGTGGTCTGCCAGCCGGATCGCCTCGTACTCGTCGAGGCTGAGGTCGATCGGCTGCAGCTCGCTGCTGCGGATGCCGAGCGGCTTGAAGCCGGTCAGCAGCGGCGGTCGGTCGACGTGGCGGAGCTTCCTGGGTCGGGGCATCGTCGTCTCCTCGGGTTGTCATCATATTATGGACATATTCCCATAATGTCAAGGACGGGCTCCCGGGTCCGGGATCGCCGCGAACCGCGCAACCTATCCTGCGGGGATTCCGTAAGCCACGGGTCCGCGAGGCCCCACCCCTCTCGACCCGACGATCCAGGAGCGTTACCGATGACCAGGTTCACGAGCCGCCGCGATTTCATGAAGACCGCCTCGCTCGCCACCGCCGCCGTCGGCGCGGCCAGCCTGACCGGACCCCTGCTCGGTTCCGCCCTCGCCCAGCCGGGCTTCCGCGGTCTGCGAGTCCTGGTGCTCGGCGGCACCGGTCAGACCGGCCCGCACCTCGTGCGCGAGCTGATGGCGCGCGGCCACACGGTCACCCTCTTCAATCGCGGCAACCGGTCGGCCGAGCTGTTCCCGGACGTCGAGTGCATCGTCGGCGATCGCGCTCTCGACGAGCCCGGCGGACTGGATGCCCTGAAGGCCGAGGTCGAGGGCGGCCGGACGTGGGACGTGGGCATCGACATCTGGCCGCACATCCCGAAGATCGTCGAGAACACCGGCGTGCTGCTGCAGGATGCCGTCGACCACTTCATGTTCGTCTCGTCGCTCTCCGCCTATGCCAGCCACGCCATCGTGGGCGCGGACGAGACCGCACCCCTCGGCTCGGCCCCCGATGCCGACGAGACCGAGTTCTCCGGCGAGCTGTTCGGCCCGTTCAAGGCCGAGTGCGAGAACCGCGTCCGCCGCCTCTACCCCACCAACCACACGATCTTCCGGCCCTGCCTGATCATCGGTCCGCGCGACTTCAGCTTCCGCGGCGTCCACTGGCCGGTGCGCGTCCGCCGCGGTGGCGAGGTGCTCGCCCCGGGCGATGGCTCGACGCCGGTGCAGGTGATCGACGGCCGCGACCTGGCCGCCTTCGAGGCTCTGTGCATGGAGAAGCGGCCGGTCGGCGCATTCAACGTCGCCGGCCCGCACCCGCAGAATCCGCTGACCATGGGGCGCCTGCTGCGCACCTGCCGCGGCGTGTCCGGCTCCGATGCCCGGTTCGTCTGGGCCGATGCGGAGTTCCTGACCGGGCAGGAGGTCGGCGCCTGGATGGACATGCCCTGCTGGGTGCCCACCGAGGGCGAGTACGCGGGTTTCGGCTCGAACAGCAACGCCCGCGCGGTGGCCGCCGGCCTCGCGTTCCGGCCGCTGTCGACGACGCTGCGGGACACCCTCGCGTGGTACGACGGACTGGACGCCGAGCGCCGCGAATCGATCAGCCAGCGTGCCGGGCTGTCGGCCGCGCGCGAGCAGGAGGTGCTCGCCGCCTGGCGCGCGGCCCGCGGCTAGCCCGGATCATTCACGAAGGGCCGTCGCCTCGGCCTCGAGCCGGTCGGCCCGGCGCGAGTAGCCGATGGCCAGCAGCGGCATGGTGATGGGCAGCGTCATGTAGAAAAAGCCGGCCCAGACCCCGACCTCGACCGGGGTCAGCAGGGCGAAGGTCGCCGAGGCCAGGCCCGTCGCGGCCATCACGCCATGGGTGACGATCCCCTGCCGCGTGCGCAGGCGCTCCAGGGCGTCCAGCCGCAACGAGGCGGCCTTCGCGGCGCGCAGGTAGAGCAGCATGAGCATGCCGGTCTGGGCCGCCACGCCGAGCCCGTAGACCACGAAGAGCATCGGCAGGTCCCCGGCCCGTTCGACCACGAACTCGCTGGGGAAGAAGCCGCCGCTGGCCCAGAAGGCGAACGCGCTGAAGACCATCTTGAGCGGGTAGATGTAGATC
>WJIQ01000223.1 GCA_014730255.1 bacterium
GCGGGCAGGAACCGCGCGGCGTTGTACGAGGGCAGGATCACGCCAGTGGTCATCGTCGCGCCATCACTCATCTCACGACTCGCCCGGTTGCTCGGCCCGCACGCGGGCGACGAGCTGCGCGAGCTCGTCCGGGAAGCCGGGATCCAGGGGCTCGAGGTCGCGGCTGGCCTCCAGTTCGGCCAGCGCGCCGGACAGGTCGCCGCGCTTGTAGTTCGCCAGACCCTGCCAGGCGCGGAATTCCATGGTGCCGGGGAAGCGCCGGGCCGCCTCCTGCATGAGCGTGCCGACCTCGTGCGCGTCGGCGTCCTCGTCGATCAACGCCCAGCCCAGCGCCCGCCAGCCCAGCGGTTCGTCGGGCTGCGCGTCGACCTGGGCCCGCCAGTGCTCCAGCGCCGCCTCGTTGCGGCCGAGGCTGCGGGCGAGCAGGCCATGATGCAGGTGCCAGCAGGGGTGCGCCTCCGGGCCGGTCGATTCCAGGAGATCGAGGGCCCGCCCGACGTCGCCGTCCATCACGCGCAGGCCCGCGGCCTCGGTGGCGAACCACCCGGCGCGGTCGGGCACGGCCTGGGCGGCCTGGTCGAGCAGCCCATAGGCATCGCGCGCGCGGCCGTCCATGTGCAGCCGCATGGCGCCGGCGGCGACGATCCCCGTCACCCAGCCGTGGATGCTCAGGAACTCCTGCACCGCATCGACGCTCGGCAGCTCGAAGCCGGCCGAGCGTAGCATGTGCGCGGCCGCCTCGTCGCGGACCTCGGCCACCACCAGCCCCTCGACCACGGGCATGCAACGCTCGCAGATCGCCCCGGGGAGGTTGATCACGAGCCCCGCCCCGGCGGTGACCTGGTCGCCATCGCGCGCGACGGTCACCCCCTCGCCGCAGTTGCAGCACAGGACGGGTTCGGGACTCCACTGTCGTCGGCGCAGGGCACTCATGGGGACCGCCGTTCGGAGATCGACGCCGGGAGTCTCGTTTCCCGGCATCTGGCGAGGGTCTTCACGCAGAAAACGGGACCCGCGCCAGATCCGCAAGCCCCGTCGTCACGCTGTCGTGTCTCGAGCTGGTCGGGGCGGCGGGATTTGAACCCACGACCCCTTGCCCCCCATGCAAGTGCGCTACCGGACTGCGCCACGCCCCGACCAGGAAGGCGCGAGCGTTGCTCGCGGACCACAAAATCTAATGGCTGTCCTCCACGGGCACAAGACCTCTTTTGACCGGTCAACCGGCGGCCTCGTCGCGTCTCCGGACGAGGTCGCGGATCTCCTCGAGCTCGCGCCGCAGGTGGGCCAGCTGATCGGAGCGATCCATGTCCGCGAAGCCGAGCGAGAGCTGGGAGTCGCCGTCGGCCACCGGCGCGGGCCGCCGCCGCCGCTCCTCGAGATGGCGCCGGGCGCCGTCGATCCGGTACCCCCGCTCGTGCAGCAGCTCGCGGATGGTCAGGACGTGCTCGATGTCGTGGCGTCGATAGCGTCGGCTGCCGCCCCGGCCCTTGCGCGGCCGCAGGGTCGGGAACTCGCTCTCCCAGTACCTCAGGACGTGAGGCTTGATGCCGGTGAGCTCGCTGACCTCGCCGATGGTGTAGTACAGCTTGCGCGAGAGGTCCGGTGGGTCGGAACGGTCGGCGTCGGTCATGCCGGCCTCCTTGGTGACCACTAGCGTTCGGCCTCGGCCTCCGAGCGCGGCACCCGCGACATGAGTTCGCGGATCGCCCTCAGCGGCGGCTTCTCGTCGAACAGAACCTCGTGAACTGCTTTGACGATCGGTAGTTCTATACCAAACTTCTCGCCGAGCTTCAAGGCCGTTTGGGTCATGTAGAACCCCTCGACGACCTGACGCGACCCCTGCAGGATGGCCTGCGGGTCCTCGCGGCCGAGGGCGACGGCCTCGCCGAAGTTGCGATTGCGGCTGTGGCGGCTGATCGAGGTGGTGATCATGTCGCCGATGCCGGCCAGGCCGTAACAGGTCTCCGCCTGGCCGCCGAGGGCGACGGTGATCCGAGCCAGCTCGGCCATGCCGCGGGTCAGGAGCGTACCCCGGGTGTTGTCCCCCATGCCGAGGCCGTCGCAGAGGCCGACGGCCACGGCGATGACGTTCTTGAAACCCGAGGAGATCTCGACGCCGAGCATGTCCGGGTTGGTGTAGACGCGGAAATACGGCCCGGCGATGAGGCGTTGCCACTCCTCCCAGTCGAAACCGTCCTCGCCGGCGAGCACCAGGGCGGTCGGCATCTCGGCTGCCACCTCCTCGGCGTGGCTCGGGCCGAGCAGGACGGCGACCGGGTTGTCGCGGCCGTGCCCCCGCAGTTCCTCGCCCATGACCTCGCTCATGCGCTTGAGCGTGCCGATCTCCAGCCCCTTGGCGAGGTTGACCACCGGGATGCCGCGCGGCAGGGCGTCCATGGCCGCGATCCGGCTCATGACCGACCGCACCGCCTGGCTGGGGACGACCACGAAGATGGCTTCCGAGCCCTGCACGGCGACCTTCAGATCCAGGGTGGCGCCGACGTTGGGCGGCAGCCGGTGTTCGCCCAGGAAGTCGGGGTTCATCCCGGTCGAGACGATGGCCGCGACCTGGTCCTCCTCGACCCCCCACATGGCCACCTCGTCCCATTTGTGCGCCAGGTGCCGCGCGAACGCGCTTCCCCAGCTGCCGGTACCCAGGATGCAGGCCTTCATCGGTCGTCCTCCTCGGTCCGGGGGTGATCGAGCGGCCGGTCGGGCGGCGCGAGGTCGTGCATGGTCTGATCGGCGGCCCGGCGCGCGATCTCCATCTCGTCCTCGGGCGGGCCGGTCAGCTTCTTCTCGGTGCCCGCCTGCAGGCGACGGATGTTCGCGCGATGGCGCCAGATCACCAGCGCGGCGAGCAGGAACGAGAACACGATCAGCGTGCTCGAGACGTCGGCCGAGCGCAGCTCGAAGAAGAGCACGGCGATGGGGAAGACCGCCGCCGCGCAGATCGAGCCCAGCGAGACGATCCGGGTGGCGGCGAAGACGGCGCCGAAGACGACCAGCGCGGCGAGGATGGCCAGGGGTTCGAGCATGGCGAACGCGCCGGCGGTCGTGGCGATCCCCTTGCCGCCGCGGAAGCTGGCGAAGGGCGAGAAGCTGTGGCCGAGGATCGCGGCGATGGCCGCGACGATGCGGTAGATGTCCGCCGTCAGGTGCAGCGGCAGCGGCTCGCCCGCGGGCGCGAGGCCGGCGGCGATCGTGGTCAGTCCGACCGCCAGGGCGCCCTTGCCCATGTCCAGGAGCAGGCACAGGCCGCCCCAGCCCGCGCCGAGGTTCCGGTAGACGTTGGTGGCGCCGAGGTTGCCGCTGCCGTGCTCGCGGAGGTCGATGCCCTTGACCTTCTTGCCGATGATCAGGCTGAAGGGCACGCTTCCGAGCACGTAGGCGGCGACCAGCGAGGCGATGACGATCATGGGGATCCTCTCAATGCTTCTTGAGCTTCACGAAGATCCGCGTGCCCGTGAAGCCGTACGTCTTGCGGATGTTGTTGTTGAGGTACCGCATGTAGTTCCGGGCGAAGAACCGCGGTTCGTTGACCGAGAGCTGGAACACCGGCGGGGCGACCTCGATCTGCGAGCCGTAGTAGATCTTGCCGATCCCGTTGTTGTGCGGCCGCGGCGGCTGCCGGCCCACCACCTGCTCGAGGAACCCGTTGAACTCGCTGGTGCCGACGCGCCGCTGGCGCTCCTCGTGGACCTTCCAGACGGTCTCCAGGACCCGCCCGATGCGCTGCCTGGTCAGCGCCGAGAACGTGAACCATGGCGCGTAGGTCAGGAACGGGATCTCGCGGCAGAAATCCTCCCACGCCCGCAGGTGGGCGTTGGTGTCCTTGTCGGCGACCAGGTCCCACTTGTTGAGCGCCACCAGGACGCCCTTGCCGCTGTCGTGGATCAGGCCCGCGATCTTGCTGTCCTGCATGACCGGCCCGGTCGCGGCGTCGACCATCAGGACGGCGACGTCGCATTGCTCGAGCGAGCGCAGGCTGCGCAGGTTCGAGAAGTACTCGACGGCGCCCTTGACCCGCGCCTTGCGCCGCAGACCGGCGGTATCGATGATCCGCAGCGTCTTCTTCTGCCAGTGCAGGTCGCTGTGGATCGAATCGCGCGTGGTCCCGGCGATCTCGGAGACGAGCGCCTCGTCGCGGCCCACGAGCGCGTTCAGCAGGCTCGACTTGCCGACGTTGGGGCGGCCGAGGATGGCGATGCGGCAGTCGACCGGCGTCTCCTCGACCGGCACGGCCGGAAAGCTCTCGACGACCCGATCCATGAGGTCGCCCACCCCCTGGCCGTGCAGCGCGCTGACCGCCATCGGCTCATCGAGGCCCAGGGCGTAGAACTCCGCGGATGCGATCCGCGCCGACTCCTTCTCGGTCTTGTTCACCGCCAGGACGACCGGCTTGCCCGAGCGGTGCAGGTCGCGCGCGATGGTCTGGTCCCAGTCCAGCGGGCCGGTCTGCCCGTCGACCAGGAAGAGCACCACGTCGGCCTCGGCGATGGCGTCGCGGGCGATCTGGGTGACGGCTTCGTCGAAGTCGCTCACCGTCTCGCCGTAGGGGATGATGCCGCCGGTGTCGATCAGGTAGAAGCCGTGGCCGGCCCAGTCGGCGGTCTCGACCAGGCGATCGCGCGTCACACCCGGCTGTTCGTGCACCACGGCGCGCCGCTGGCCGACGATGCGGTTGAACAGCGTGCTCTTGCCCACGTTGGGACGACCGACGATGGCGACGGTGCGCAGGGCCATGTCACTCTCGAGGCGGAGGCGCCGGGTCGGAGGGTGGCTCGAGGCGGCCGGCGAGGGCCGCAACTGGCCATGAATTCGATTGTTGGAGCGCTGAGAATCTATTCCAGCTCGGACCAGAAGTCAACGAACCCCTCCTCGTCCGGCACGTGCACCTCGTGGGGCTGGCCGCGCCGGATGTCGTCGAGGGTGAGATCGTCGAGGGTCAGGCCGTCGGCGTTGAACACCCGCGGCGACAGGCAGACCGTGCGCACCGGGTCGGGCGGCAGCTCGCGCAGGCCTCGCACGAGGTCGGCGCCGCTCAAGAGGCCCGCCACCGTCACGGTGTGGCCATAGAAGTCGTTGCGCACGGCGACCGCCTCGATGGCCGGAGCACCGGCCCCGCGCAGGGCCGGGATGTGCACGCGTTCGAAGCACTGCGCGCCGAGCTCGCTCGTCAGCACGGTGAGCGGACGCCGGGGCATGCGGCCGTCCTCGCGCGCCCAGCCGAGCGCCTCGACCCAGACCTCCTCCAGGCGACGCGTCAGGCCGATGCCGTTGTCCTCCTGCGGGAAGTCGGCGTAGTGCGCCGCCGCGGGGAACGGGCGGCGGGCCAGCAGGTAGAACTCGTCGCTGAGGTGGACGAACGGCCCTCCCCAGTCGGCCTCGGCCTCGTCCTGCAGGGCATGCACCTGATCGATCACCGCGCCGGCGATCTCCGGGGTGACGGGATCCAGGCGCGCCAGGCCGTCGCGGTGGGCGGTCAGCCCGACGGGCACGATCGCCAGCGAGACCACGCCGCCCGGCTCGTCGCCGAGCCGGCGCAGGGCGAACAGGTCGCGGAAGCTCTGCTCGAGGTGCGGCCCATCGTTCCAGCCCGGGCAGAGCACGATCTGCGTGTGCAGCTCGATCCCGTTCTGGGCCAGCGCGCGGAGGACCTCGCAGACGTCGTACTGTCGCTTGATGCCCAGCATGCGCGTGCGGACCTCGGTGTCGGTGCAGTGGACGGAGACGAAGAGCGGGGACATGCGCTGCTCGATCACCCGCGCCAGGCCCTTCTTGCCGAGGCTGGTCAGCGTGATGTAGTTGCCGTAGAGGAAGCTGAAGCGGTAGTCCTCGTCCTTGACGTAGATGGGCGCGCGCATCCCCTGCGGGTTCTGGTCGATGAAGCAGAACACGCAGTTGCAGGCGCACCGCTTGAACTCCATGGGCGCGAACGTGCTGGTGACCGCTTCCAGGGCGTCGGTGGGCAGCTCCAGCTCCACGCGCTGGCCATCGGCACGGGCGATCACCAGGGCCATCACGTCGTCCTCGGGCTGATAATAGTACAGATCGAGGACATCCTCGACGGGCCGGCCGTCGAGGTGGCTGAGGCGGTCGCCGGTCCGCCAGTGGTACGCCGTATCGTGCGGCGCGGGCAATGGTTGCACGAGTTCGATCATACCTGGCATTAAGGCAGGATCAGTCGGGTTTGGCAAGGAAAACCGGGACGCCGGCAGCGCCCCGGAATCGCCGCGGCACGAGGCGCCTCAGAAGAGGCTCTTGACCTGGCTCCACGACGCCGACTCGGCGGCCACGACCTCGCGGTTCAACCACGCGACCGCATCGTCATGGCCGACGGCGCCGCTGGAGAGATGGCACACCAGCAGGATCTCGAAGTTCGGGACCTCGAGGATGACCGGCCCGTCCCAGCCCGGGATCGACTCGAGCGAGCTGCCGCCCATGATGACGTCGACCTGGTCGGTGCCGGGGTAGAAGCACTCGAGCGTGCAAAGGACGGCCGCGCCGTCGGCGTCCACGAGCACGGGGTCGGCATAGCCGGCCATGTGGTCCTCGAGGTCGCCGAAGTTCAGCCAGCCGTTCGGGCCGTGCACCTGGAGGATCAACGCGTCGGGCGCCGAGAGCGTGATCTCCAGCTCGTAGGCCCCGACGTTGGCGATCTGCGCGTCGGTCAGCACGATGTAGGCCTCGAAGAAGATCGGTGGGGTGGTCAGGTTCGCGGTCTCGTCGGTGAACTCGGTGTCGCTGAAGTACACGCCCATCGTGCCTCCGTAGTCCCCGTACTGCTGGGCCTGGGCCGAGAGGGCGACGACGACGAGGACGACCGGTAGCAGGTGGCGCATGGTTCTCCCCCGGTGCTGAGGATGCTGGAGCGAGGTCGTCGGGCGCGCCGGCGACGCGGAGAATCATGATACGGAGTGATCAGTGCCTGGCGCAAGCGCAGACGCCCGGCGAATGCGGCGCGATCGCCGCGGAGGTCGGTATCCGGTGGGAGGAGAGTGGAGCGGGCAACGGGTCTCGAACCCGCGACCCTCAGCTTGGGAAGCTGATGCTCTACCAACTGAGCTATGCCCGCTCCGTGCGTGGGCCGGCGGCGTGACCGCCGCGCCCGCAGGAACTTACACGCACGTCAACACCATGTCAAGCCGGCCCCGCGCTAGCGCTCCAGGGCATCGAGGGCGCGCTGGATCACCCGCTCGAGCGCGGCCCGCACCGGCTGCGAGTCGGGCTCGCCGGCACCCTCGCGGGGGTGCGACCGGAACCAGGTCCGCTGACGCTTGGCGTACTGCCGGGTGGCCGTGACGATGGCCGGGGCGAGGTCCTGCCCCGCGAGCCCGCCGTGCAGGTGCTGGACGATCTCCGCGTAGCCGATGCTGCGCAGGCCGGGTCCGTCGGGGTCGTGCCGTCGCAGCAGATCCCGGGTCTCCTCGATCCATCCCTCGTCGAGCATGACGCGGGTGCGGACGGCGATGCGCGCGTCGAGCTGTGGCGTCGAGCGCTCGAGCAGCACGAGCGGGAATGCCAGCCCGTGCGCCGGTCGCGCCGCCTGCTCGGCCATGAGATCGGAGAAGGCGCGGCCCGTCAGGCGGCAGACCTCGAGGGCCCGCCGGCGACGGTACTGGTCGTTCGGATGCAGTCGCGTGGCGCTCGCCGGGTCGGCCAGCAGGAGCTCCCGATCGACCTCCGCCGGCGGGAGCGCCTCGATCTCCGCGCGCACCGCCGGCAACCGCTCGTGGCTTCCCGGCGGGAGCTGGAAGAACCCCTCCTCCACCGCCTTGAGGTACATCCCGGCCCCGCCGACGAGGATCGGCAGCTTGCCGCGGCCGGTGATCTCGGTCCAGACGCGGGTGAAGTCCTGGCGGAAGCGCTGCGCCGAGTAGGCCTCGTCCGGGGAGAGGAAGTCGATCAGGTGATGACGACAGGCCGCCTGCTCCTCGGCGCTGGGCTGGGCGGTGCCGATGCGCAGTCCGTGGTAGACCTGGCGGCTGTCGAGGGAGATCACCTCGATCGGAAACGTGCCCGCCAGCTCGACCACGAGCCGGCTCTTGCCCACGGCGGTCGGCCCGGCGATGACCGGGCAGAGCCGGCGCCGGTCACGTCCGCCGGCCAAAGCGGCGCTCCAGGTCCTCGAGGGTGAAGTTGATCAGCGTCGGCCGGCCGTGCGGGCAGCTCAGCGGCTTGTCGGTGGCGAAGAGCTGGTCGACGAGGCTCTGCATCTCCGGGACGGTGAGCGGCTCACCGGCGCGGACCGCCCCGTGGCAGGCGAAGCTGGCGACCAGGTCGTTCTGCTGGGCATTGTGCGGATCGCCGTCGCGGCCGAGGTCGTCGAGCACGTCCATCAGCAGCTGCCCCTCGTTCCAGTTCTTCAGGCTCGCCGGGATACCCTGCACGAGGATCGACTGCCCTCCGAACGGCTGCACGAGGAACCCCAGCTGGCCGAGGCGGTCGCGGTGCTCGATGAAGGCCTGCAACTGCGTCGGCGACAGGTCGAGATGCGCCGGGAACAGCAGCTGCTGCGTGGCGAGCTGCCGGGCGCCGCCGGCGAGGGCCTTCTGGGCCTCGTTGTAGAGGATCCGCTCATGGCTGTTGTGCTGATCGATGATGACCAGGCCACCCCGGATCTGCGTCACGATGTAGGTGCGGTGCAGCTGCCAGAACGGCGCCGGGTGCACCGAAGGTTCCGGTGGCGTCGACGGGGTCGCATCCGGACCATCGCCGCGCGTCGCCGCCGCGCCGAACAGTTCGCCCTGGCCGGCGGGGACGCCCCGGTGCTCGTAGCCGGCCGAGCCGCCGCGCTGGAAGTGCGCCCGCAGCCGTTCCGCCTCCTCGCCCACCAGGCGGCCGACGTCGCCGGCGCCGGTATCGCCGGTCAGCTCGGCGTCGCTGGCCGGCCGCATGTGGTCGGCGTCACGCAGGTCGAGCCCCTCCTCGAGGGCGCTGCGTAGCAGCCCGAAGACCTGCCGCTCGAGCAGCAGCCGCACCTCCGTCTTGGCCGGATGGACGTTGACGTCGACCTCCCCGGCGGGCAGGCGCAGGAACGCGATCACCACCGGATGCTTGCCCGGCGGGACGACCTCGCGGTAGGCCTGGGCGATGGCCTGCGAGAGCGCGGGGCTCTCGACCGGACGCCGGTTGACGAAGATCATCTGCTGCTCGCGGTTGCCGCGGGTCCAGGTGGGCCGCGACGCGAGGCCGGCGACGCTGAAGCCGCCCGCCTCCTTCTCGAAACGCACGAGGTGCTCGGCGACCGACCCGCCCAGCAGGTCGCGGATGCGCTCGGGCAGGGACGCGGCCGGGACGAGGTCGAGCAGCACCTTCGGCCCCTCGCTCAGCTTCCAGCGGATGTCCCAGTTGGCCGTGGCCAGGAGCGTGACCATGCGCACGACCGCGCGCTTCTCCGCCTGGGCGGTCTTCATGAACTTGCGGCGGGCGGGGGTGTTGTAGAAGAGGTCCTCGACGGTGACCGTGGTACCCCGGTTGCGGGGGGACGGCTCGCGGCGCTGGATCGCCCCGCCATCGAGCTCGATCAACCCGCCGATCGGCTCCTCGTCGCAGCGGCTGGTCATGGTCGTGCGGCTGACCGACGCGATGCTCGCCAGGGCCTCGCCGCGGAACCCGAAGCTGCCGACGCGCATGATGTCGGCGGCCGCGGCGATCTTGCTCGTCGCGTGGCGCTCGAAGGCCAGCGGCAGCTCGCGGAACGGGATCCCGTGGCCGTCGTCCTCGATCACCAGGCGGGACAGCCCGCCCTCCTCCAGGTCGATCGAGATGCTGGACGCCCCGGCGTCGAGGGCGTTCTCGCACAGCTCCTTGACGATGGACGCCGGCCGCTCGACCACCTCGCCGGCGGCGATGCGGTCGATGGTGGCGTCGTCGAGCACGCGGATGGGTGCGGGTTGTTCGGCCATGGCCTCACCGGTTGCAGGGTGGAACCCAGGTGGCGATCATCGTCCGGGAGGCGTGAAGGATAGTGGGCGTCGCCGGGGGCGTCAACGCCGGGCAGCGGGCGGCCGGTCAGGCCCGCAGACGCTTGCGGATGGTCGCCAGGAACCGGTCGGCGGGGCCGCGGACGGTGGGGTAGGCGGCCCGGCCGCGCAGGATCACCAGCTCGGGATCGCCAGCCAGGCCACGGATGTCGTCGCAGATCCGCTCCTGAAGCTGCTCCAGGTTGCGCACGTCCTCGGGCACGAGCAGCACCAGCTCGCCGGTCGGCAGCGTGTACACCCGGTCGGAGATGCGCATCCGCTCGGCCAGGGCTCGCGCGGCGCGCTCCAGCAGCGAGATCGCGTCGGCGAGGTCCATCTCGGGCTTGCAGATCACCAGCCCGCAGACGTTGTGGTACCGGTCGCAGCGGTCCATCTCGCGGGTGAGGTCCTCGACGAGACGCTGATCGGCGTCGTCGACGTGCGACAGCAGCGCGCCGGTGGGCATCAGCTCGAACGTCTCGGCGAGGGGGCTGGTGTCGACGATGATGTCCGGAGGCGCGTCGTCGGCCCCGTCCGGGAGGTGATCCTCGCCCGCGTCCGGCCGCGGCACGAGGCCGAGGTCGACCGACGAGGAAAGATCCGCGTCCGGGTCCGCCGGTGGCTCCGCCGGTTCCGGAGCGGCCGATCCGGTGTCGCTCGCCGGCTTTTCGGTCGGCTCCTCGGCCGGTCCCGGGGCGACGCGCGGCGGCGTCGCCGGGGGCGGCATCAGCCGCGGCAGCATGCTCGCCAGGGGGAGGATCAGCTCGGCATCCAGCGGGGTGAACACGGCACCGTCCAGCTCGTGCGTGCGCTCCTTGCCCACCAGCAGGATCCCCGGCGTCGGCGTGCCGGACGGACTGGTCAGCGCCATGACGCTCAGGGGCTGGTCGGGGGTCTCGAGGGTGGTGATCCGCCACCCGTCGTCCACGGCCGCCTCGAGCAGTCGCCGCGCGTCGTGCAGCCACGGCGCGGCCTCCGGCGCATTGCCACCGGCGAGCCGGGGCAGCTCCTCGCCCAGCTCGGCGATCACCACGGCATACCGGGCGCCGGTGAGGTCCCGGATCGCCTCGCAGAGATCCTCGAGGAGGGCACCGGGTGTCGCATCGCGACCGGTCAGACCGGACATGGTCCGCGAAAGGCGGGCCAGCATGTCCCCGCGGTGGCTCTGGTGGCGCTGGGCCAGCAGATCCGGCAGCAGACGATCGAGCAGGAAGACGGTCTCTCCGGCGATCGCGTGGAAGGCGTGCGCCCGCGAGGGCCCGGTGAACTGGACGGCGAGGCCGGCGCGCACCGGGTTGCGGCCGATGGGCAGATAGAAGACCGTGACCGCCTCGGCGCCATCATCCGGCGGCTTCTCCTGGCGAGCGACCAGCGGCAGCCCCGAGCCGAGCACCTCGGTCCAGGCCGGGTTGTGGAGCGGCTCGTACCCGTGGCGACCGTCCTGGTCGGCCGTGCTCTCGGCCACGAGCAGGTTGCCGTCCTCGCAGGGGACGACCAGCCCGACGCGGTCCGCCTCCGCCGTCAGCGCCAGGGCCGAGGTCCAGGCCGTGAGCATCTCGGGCAGCGAGCGTTCCTCCGACGCGACGCGCCGCAACTGCTGCTCGGTGACGTGGAACATGCGGCTGGTGCGTTGCCGTTGCAGCTGCAGGACCTCGTTGAGGATGCGGCTGAGACGGTCGGCCAGGCCGGCCAGGACGTCGCGGGATTCGGTCGTCAGGAACGGCTCGCCCTGCTGGCTGGAGACGTTCAGGACGCCCAGCAGCCGGTCGTCGGTGTGCAGCGGCGTGCAGATGGCCGAGGCGATGTTCGGGCGGTCGCGGTGCCGGCTCTCCGGACCCTGACGACCCTCGACCAGCTCCGCCTCGCGGGTCAGCGCCACGCGTCCGGAGATCCCCTCGCCGAGCTTGACCCGGGTGCCGTGCAACGTGCCCTCGCTCAGGCCCGTCGCGTAGGCGATGTAGAGCTCCCGGCTGGCCTCGTCGAAGAGCATGATCGAGCCGCCGCTCGCCCCGACCGCGCGCGTGCAGAGGGCCAGCAGGCGACGCATGATGGTATCGCCGGCCAGGGCGTCCTCGAGGTCGGCCAGCGAGGCCTGCAGCTCGCGACTCTCGCGCTCGATGGCCTCCAAGTCCGGGGACCTCGGCGTGGCCGGTCCGGGTGGCGACGGTTCGTCGGGTTCGGTCGGACGCGGCGCGGCGAGCCGTGCGCGGATCTCCTCGGCCCGGGTGGTCGGCATCCCGGCCGCCTCGGCCTCGCGCGCGAGCGTGGCCGTGAGCGCGGGCGGGCCGGCCGGCAGCACGAACGAGGGTTCGTCGCCGTTGGGCACGGCCAGCTGGTCGAGCGAGGACAGCACGGGCAGGCCCATGATCTCGGCGATGGACGCACCGAGGCACTCGCCGGTCGGATCGATCACCGCCAGCAGCGCGACGTCGGGGCGGGCGCCCAGGTCGGCGAGCAGCGGTACTTCCGCCTCACCGGGGGCGCCGAGCACGAGACTCATGCGAGTCGACATTGGGCAATCCTCGCAGGAACGGGTTTCCCTGCGTTCATTGTCGGCCGGGATCATCACGCCTTGAGCGGCCGCTGGTCCGCGGCGGTCGCGCGTTCGCCGGGGGCGGGACCGGCCGCGATCAGGACGGGTCCTGACCGCGCATCTCCCGCTGCAGCCTTACCAGCAGCATGAAGGCGTCGACCGGCGAGAGTCGTTCGAGGTCGAGGTCGCGCAGCGTGTCCAGCGCGTCGCGCTCGGCCTCGTTGAACAGGCTCAGCTGCTGGTTCGCCGCCCGCGCGGCGGCCCCGGCCTCGGCCGCGAGGGAGGCGCCACCGGCCAGCTCGGTCAGCGCCGCGGCGGCGCTCCGACGGTCCTCGTCGCTCAGGAACGCGAGGATGTGCTCGGCCCTGGCCAGGACCGGCTCGGGCACGCCCGCCAGGCGCGCGACGTGGATGCCGTAGCTCTTGTCCGATCGCCCCGGGACGACCTGGTGCAGGAAGATGATCTTGCCCTCCCACTCGCGAACCTGCAACTGGCGATTGACGAGGCCGGGCAAGGTGCCCTCGAGCTCGGTCAGCTCGTGGTAATGGGTGGCGAAGATGGCCCGCGGACCCGGCCCGTGGTCGGCGCGCAGGTACTCGGTGATGGCCCAGGCCAGCGAAAGGCCGTCATAGGTCGAGGTGCCGCGGCCGATCTCGTCGAGGATCACGAGGCTGCGGCGGGTCATCTGGTGCAGGATGTGGGCGGCCTCGCTCATCTCCATGTAGAAGGTCGACTCGCCGCGGGCGAGGTTGTCACTCGCCCCGACGCGCGTGAAGATGCGGTCCACCCAGCCGATCCGCGCCGAGCTGGCCGGCACGTGGGAACCCGCCTGGGCCAGCAGCACGATCAGCGCCGTCTGGCGCAGGTACGTGCTCTTGCCGCCCATGTTCGGTCCGGTCAGCAGGACGAGGCGCTGGTCGGCGTCGTCGAGAAGGGTGTCGTTGGGGATGAACGACTGGCCTGGCAGCAGCTGCTCGATCACCGGGTGACGCCCCTCGCGGATGTCCAGCTCGCTGCTCTCGTCGATGTCCGGCCGGCAGTAGCGCCATTGCTCGGCGAGCACGGCGAACGCGGTCATCAGGTCGATGCGCGCGGCGAGGTCGGCCGCGCGGTAGAGGTCGGTGAGCCGGCCCGCGGCCGCCTCCACCAGGCCGCGATAGATCTCCTCTTCCAGACGCTGGGCGCGCTCCTCGGCCTCGAGGATGGTCTGCTCGGACTCCTTGAGCTGCGTCGTGACGAACCGGCACGAGTTGACCAGCGTCTGCTTCTGCTCGTAGTCCTCCGGCACCTTGTCCAGGTGTCTTTTCGTCACGTCGAAGTAGTATCCGAAGACCTTGTTGAAGCCGACCTTGAGCGTGTTGATGCCGGTCCGCTCACGCTCGGACTGCTGCAGGCCGGCGAGGTAGCCGCGCGTGTCGCTGGCGACGGCGCGGCAGCGGTCGAGCTCCTCGTCGACGCCGTCGCGGATGTAGCCGGGCTGCCGGACATTGGCCGGGGGTTCGTCCGGGAGGTGGCCCAGGAGCCGGTCGGTGAGCCCGGCCAGGTCGGGCAATTCGCCCGCCCACGTGCAGACCGGATGCCCGCCGCGCCCCTCGCCCGTGGCGACCTCGGCCACCCGGGCGAGGGCCTGCAGGCCGAGGCCGAGCTGCCGGAGCTGCCGCGGTCCGATGCGTCCGGAGGCCGCGCGGGCGGCGAGCCGCTCGAGATCGCCGACCGCGCCCAGCTCGCGGCGCAGGGCGTCCCGCCAGTCACGAGCCTCGCGCAGGGCGCCGATGCCGTCGTGCCACGGGCGTAGCTCCTCGCCGTCGGTCTCCGGCTCGGCGAGGCGGGTCTCCAGCAACCGGCGGCCCGGCGCGGTCACCGTGCGGTCGACGTGGTGGACCAGCGTGCCCTCGCCCCGGTCGCCGCGGAAGGTGCGGAAGACCTCGAGGTTGCGGAGCGTCTCCTCGTCCATGACCAGCCGGTCGCCACGGGCGGCGAAACGCAGGCTCGTGATCTGGTCCGGCCGTCGCAGCGCGAGACTGGTCAGGTACCGCAGCAGCGCGCCGGCGGCGGCCATCGCCCGCTCGCGGTCGTCCTGCTCCAGCCCGAACACGCCGAGGCCGGCCACCTCGAAGTGCTCGAGCAGCGTGCGCCGGGCGAAGGCCGGATGGAACCACGGATCGCTCACCGGATTGATCACCAGGTCCGGCACGGCGGCCTGCCAGCGTCGGCGCCGGGCCTCCTCCACGCCCTCGGCCACGATCACCTCGCGCACCGGGTGCTTCTCGACCAGGGAGGCGAGGGAGACCGTCTCCTGACCGCAGCGGAACTCGCCGGTCGTCGCGTCGACCAGGGCCCAGCCGGCCGGCTCGCCGTCGGTGGCTCCCGGCAGGTACGACAGGCAGTAGTGCCCGCTGTCGCCGGCGATCAGTTCCGGTGCGGTCACCGTCCCGGGGCTGATGATCTCGACGACCTCCCGCTTGACCAGCCCCTTGGCCGAGGCCGGATCCTCGACCTGCTCGCAGATGGCGACGGTCAGGCCGGACTCGAGCAGGCGCGCCAGGTAGGTCTCGATGGCGTGGAACGGGACGCCGGCCAGCGGGACGGGGTGATCGCTGTCCTTGTCGCGGCTGGTGAGCGTGACCCCGGCCGTGCGGGCGAGGACCTCGGCGTCGTCGAAGAAGGTCTCGTAGAAGTCCCCCATGCGGTACAGCAGGAGGCAGTCGGGATGCTGGGCCTTGATCTCGAGATACTGCTCGAGCATCGGCGTCAGCCGGCGGCCACTGGTCTCCTGGCGGCGGGCCATCAGCGCCCGGCTCCTCCGGCCACGAACGCCTCCAGGCCGTGCTCGCGCTCGAGCCGCGCCACCTCGGTCCGGGCCTGGGCGTGGCTGACGAACCGGCCGGTCTGGACCTTGTAGAGCGGCTGGCCGAGGTCGTCCAGTTCGCGGGCGATCGTCAGATCGGGCAGCTCGACCTGCCAGCGCTGCACGAACTGCAACGCCAGGGAACGATCGCGGAAGGCGGCCAGCTGGACGGTGTACTGCCCCGGGTCGACCTCGTCGAGGACCTCGGGCGCGTCGGTGTCCAGGCTGTCGGTCACCGCGGCGATCTCCTCGTTCTCGCGGCGCTGGAGCTCGCGGACCTCGAGCGCGGCGAGGGAGGCCGGGTGCTCGGCCAGGAGCTGGCGTGCGACGTCCCGTGCCTCCACGTCGCGGCCGAGCAGCCGCAGCGCCCGCCAGGCCCCGGCCAGCAGTTCGGGTCCGGGTTCGGCCTGCTCCCGGCGGACGGCCGACTCGAAGTAGCGCAGCGCCAGCTCGTTGTCGCCCGCCTCCAGACCGATGCGGCCGAGCAACGTCCGCGCCGGCAGGAAGGCCGGGTCGCCCGGGCGCACCGAGGCGAGCATCTGACGCGCCTCGTGCCGGTTGCCCGCCTGGTGCTGGACCTGCCCGGCCAGGAGGTACATCGCGCCGGGAACCCGATCGGGTGCGACGTCCAGCAGCGGTGACAGGAGCTGCCAGGCGGTCTCGATCTCGCCGCGGGCCAGGGCGATCGACCCCCCGTCGAGCGCGGCCTGCACCCGGTGCTCGAGCGTGAGCTCGCGATCGCGGACCTGGGTCCGGGCCAGATCGACCGCGGCCTCCGGTTCGGCCGCGAGGCGCTGCCGCCAGAGGGCATGTCCCGGATCGTCCTGGAGGTCGGAGGGCGCGGTGGCCAGGAGCTCCCGCGCGCCCTCGTAGTCGGCCGCCGCCGCCCGGGCGGCCACCTCGTCCAGGAGCGTGGCCATGCCGTACCCAACCCAGCCGAGCGCGACGAGGCTCGCCAGGGCGGCCACCAGCCGGGTCGTGCGGATCGAACGGCGAAAGCTCAAGGGGTCCTCCGGGCGCAACGGCGATGCGCGGATCAGTAGCGTGGCGGCTCGCTCAGCAGGCGCGGTGTCTCGTGCGCGGGGCGCGGCTCCTCGACCGGCACGGCGACGAAGGAGTCCGGTCGACGGCAGCGGGGGCAGAACCAGCGGATGTCCGGCTCGCGATGCCCGCACCCCTCGCACCGGAACTCCTCGTGGCGGTGCGGGTCGACCAGCAGGTTCCAGACGCGCGTGAACCCCGCGTCGGGCGCCTCGGCCGTGAGCAGGCGCAGATACGGCGCGGCGGCGTCCGGCGTCAGACGTGGATCGCCCCGCTTGCCCGCCAGCAGACGGATCGCATCCTCGCGACGATCCAGCTTCTCGTACAGCCGGGCGAGCGCCATCCAGATCGCCGGCGGCGCGTCATCGCGCCGGCACGCCGTCTCCAGGATCGGCACCACGCGCAGGAAACGCCCCGCGTCGGCGAGCACGCCCTCGAGCGTGAGCAATGCCGGCGCCATCTCCGCGGGGTGGGCGGCCAGGCCGTTCTCGACCGCGCGGACGGCACGCTCGGGATCCTTCTCGGCCATGGCCACCAGGGCCTCGACCAGGTAGGTCCGGCCCTCGGCCTCGGCCAGGCCCCGGGTCGAGGTCAGGATCTTGCGCGCCCCCGCGGCATCGCCCTCGCGCGCGAGCTGCAGGGCACGATCGGTCAGCCAGGCCGCCCGGAGCGCCCGCAGCGCGGCGGCGTCCTCGCCGTGCGTGGCCTTCTCGCCGCTGCGCAGCACGCGCAGGGCCGTCTCCATGTCGTCCAGACCCACGGCGGCGGCGAATCGCAGGCGGTACCAGCGCGCCTCGTCCCGGGCCGCGTCGGCGAGCTGCCCCAGGACCTCGGCCGCCTCGGACCATCGCTCGAGCTCCACCAGATCGGCCGCCAGCTCGAGACCGACGGACACCCGGCGCTCCGGCGCCAGCTGTGGCCGCACCGCCAGGCTGCGGTGGATCGCCGCCGCACGCCCGGGATCGCCGGTCAGGCGATAGAGCGTGCCCAGCTGCAGGTAGGCCTCGGCGGCCCCCGGCCGCTGCTTGACCAGATCGCGCAGGTGATCGCGGGCGGCCTCCAGGCGGCCGTCCAGCCAGTGCTGCAGGGCGGTGGCGTGGAGGTCGTCGAGCGAGGCCTGGCGCGGCCGCGGGCGGCGTACGACCTGCCACAGCGCGAGCCCCCCCAGGAGCACCACCAGCGCACCGATCAGCCAGGGCCAGAGTTCCTGCCACACGTCACTGTTCCTTCGCCGGAGCGTCGCCCGCGAGTTCCTGCAGCGGCAGAGACCTCAGGTCGTCCAGCTCGCGTTGCAGCGCATCCCGCTCACGGCGCAACCGCGCGCGCTCGCGTCGGAGGCGGAACTCGCGCAGCCCCATCCCGATCACCGTGGCGAGGACGCCGAGCACGACGGAGACCGAGACGATCCAGAACAGGCCGAGATCCAGGAACTCGCGCCCGAACAGTCGCAGATCCACCGTCTGGCCCGCGTTGGTGACGAACACGTACACCAGCAGGAACAGCAGCAGCACGAAGAACACGAGTCGGATGACCCACACGTCGACACCTCGCTTGCATGCGGTCGAAGAGCGCTTCGCCTGGCAATGTAGCGCATCGTCGGACCGGGATCCACGTTTCCCTGGGCGCCTCAGGCCGTGGCGACCGGCTCGCCGAAGAAGGACGTGTTGCGCCAGCCGGTCAGGCGCACGCGGAGCGCCCGGCCCACCGTCGGCTCGTCGAGCGGCACGAGGATCTTGCGATTGTTCCCCGTGCGCAGGCGCCACGAGCCGGCAGCCCGCCGCGCGGGCTCCTCGACCACGGCCGTCACCTCCCGCCCGACCTGCGCCTCGGCCAGTCGCGCCCAGGCCGCCTCCTGCGCGGCCATCAGGGCGGCCAGCCGTTCCTTCTTCGCCTCCAGGGGCACATCGTCGGCCAGCCTGGCCGCCGGCACGCCCGGGCGTTCGCTGTACTTGAACGAGAAGATCGTATCGTAGCCGACCTCCTCGACCAGGGAGAGCGTCGCCGCGAAGTCCTCGTCGGTCTCGCCGGGGAAGCCGACGATGAAGTCCCCGCTGAACGTCACGTCCTCGATCACCTCGCGGGCTCGGGCGACCATCGCCAGGTAGTCGTCGCGGCGATAGTGGCGCTTCATCCGCCTGAGGACCCGGTCGCTGCCGCTCTGGGCGGGCACGTGCAGCCAGGGACAGACCTTCTCCTCGGCACCGATCACGTCGATCAGGTGCGGGTGCATGTCGCACGGATGGCCGGTCAGGAAGCGGACCCGCTCCAGCCCCTCGATGCGGGCGACCCTCTGGAGCAGGGCGGCGAAGTCCAGCTCGTCCGACCAGCGGTAGGCCGTGACGTTCTGGCCGAGCAGCGTGACCTCGCGCCCGCCGGAGGCGACGATGCTGGCGATCTCGCGCTCGATCAGGTCGGGAGCCTTCTCCACCTGCGGCCCGCGGGTCGACGGCACGATGCAGTACGTGCAGCGGTAGTCGCAGCCCTTGTGGATGGTCACCAGGTGCGAGTGGTTGGTGGGGTACGCCTCCGGCGGGGCGACGTAATGGACGCGGCGATCGTGCCCCACGGCCACGGCCGACGGCGCCGGATCCGGATCCAGCAGCTCGCCCACGAGCCGGGGCAGCTCGTCGTAGTGGTCGACGCCGACGACCAGGTCGATGCGGTTGCGCTGGCGGACGAGCTCGTCGCGCAGGCGTTCGGCCATGCAGCCGCAGATGCCGACGAGCGCGGGGTCCTTGCCCGCATGCTCGCGCGAGCGGCGCAGCTCGCCCACGCGGCTGATCACGCGGTGCTCGGCGTGCTCGCGCACGGAGCACGTGTTGACCAGGACGACGTCGGCCTCCAGGTGATCGTCGATCTCCCGGAAGCCGGCCTCGCGCATGCGGCCGAGGATCACCTGGGAGTCGTAGACGTTCATCTGGCAACCGTAGGTCTCGACGTACACGGTGCGGCCCCCCGCATTGGGCGGCTCGGGCCGCGGCCCCAGATCGGGGACGAGGGATTCGGTCACGGCGTCACCTCTCGCAGGACGTCGGTCACCCGGGCATGCGGCAGATCTCCGGTGCCGACCTCGATGCGGGCGGTCACCAGCGTGCCGGCGGGCAGCTCGGTGTCGACGGTCACGGTGGCGTAGTTCTCGGTGGTCGCCAGGCGCCGCGCGGGGTCGCGCTCGTCGCGGTCCTCGATGACCGCCTCGCGGGTCTGGCCCGCGAGCGACCGCAGGAACGCGCGACGCTTCTCCCGGGCGAGATCGCGCAGGATCCCGGACCGCTCCTTGACGCTCTCCGGGTGGACCGGGGTCATGGCCGCCGCCGGCGTCCCCGGCCGCGGCGAGAAACGGAACACGTGCAGGTAGGTGAACGGATGGCGCCGGACGAGATCGACAGTCTCGGCGAACTCGGCGTCGGTCTCGCCGGGGAAGCCGACGATCACGTCGGCGCCCAGCCCGAGCTGAGGGTCCACCGCCGCGGCGTCGCTCAGGGCGCGCTCGGCGGTCGCGCGCCGATAGGGCCGGCGCATGCGCCGCAGGACCGCGTCGCTGCCGCTCTGCAGCGAGACGTGCAGGTGCGGCCGCAGTTGCGGCCGCTCGGCGACGCGCGCGAGCAGGGCGGGGGTGATGTCGCTGGGATGGATGCTCGACAGTCGCAGGCGCAGGTCAGGGTGGGCGTCGGCCACGGCGTCCACCAGGTCGACCAGCGGCGGACGGCCAGGCAGATCGCGGCCCCAGTGCCCGAGATGGACGCCGGCGAGGATCAGCTCGTGATACCCGCCGGCTTCCCGCAGGCGGCCGACCTGGTCGATCACGCCCTCGATCGTGCGCGACCGTGCCGGTCCGCGGGCCTGCCAGATCAGGCAATAGGCGCAGCGCAGGTCGCAGCCGTCCTGCACCTTGACGAAGGCGCGGCTGCGGCCCTCGAACTCCTCGATCAATGGCGCGGCGAGCGGCGTCGCCGCGCCGAACTCCTCCACGAGGACCACGGTCCCGTCCGCCGGACCGGACGGACCGTCGAGCACGTCGAACAGCCAGCGGTCCACCGTGTCCTTGGCCGTGTTGCCGATCACGGCGTCGATCTCCGCGACCTCGGCGAGGGACCGTGACTGCGTCTGCGCGTAGCAGCCGGCGACGACCACGCGGGCCTCCGGTCGGCGCCGCTTGACCTGACGGGCGAGGCGGCGGCACTCCTGGTCGGCCTTGCCGGTCACCGTGCAGCTGTTCAGGAGGTAGATGTCGGCCTGGTCCTCCCAGTCGACCACCTCGAGGTCGCACGCCAGACGCAGCGCGGCCTTGATGCCCTCGGTGTCGTACTGGTTGAGCCGGCAGCCCAGGGTATGGAACGCCACCCGGACCGCGGGTCGATCCTGAATCGTCATCATCGTTCCTCGAAAGAACCGGGGTGGAGACAGGCCCCACCCCGGTATCCGGTGACCGTGTCGATGCGCCGGACGACTACTCGACGTCGTCCCGATCGGCCTGCTCGGCCGCCAGGTCGGCCGCCTCGCGAGCCAGGTCGTCGTCGCCGGGGAGCGACTCGTTCGTGGTGCCGCCCTCGGCGTCGGCCGCGGCCACGTCATCGAGGCGCGGATGCGCGGCGATGAACTCCTCGGTGACCGACGGGTCCTGACCGCGCAGGTACTCGCTGATCGAGAGCACGATGCGCCGGTTCTCGATGTCCATCTTGATCACGACCAGGTCGAGCTCCTCGCCCTCCTTGAAGTAGTACTGCGGCTTGTCCATCTTCGGCATCTCGAAGCCCAGGTGGCCGGTGGGCACGAAACCCTCCAGGTCGTCGCCCAGGTCGACGATCAGACCGTGGTCGAGCATGCGCGTGATGGTGCCCTTGACCTCGCGGCCGCTGGGGAACTCGTCGGCCAGGTTGGGCCACGGGTTGTCCTGCAGCTGCTTGATGCCCAGGCTGATGCGCCGCTTCTGCGTGTCGATGTCCAGGATCTGGACGTTCACGCTGTCGCCCTTGCGCAGCATCTCCTTGGGGTGGCGCACGCGCTTGGTCCAGCTCATGTCGCTGATGTGAACCAGGCCGTCGATGCCCTCCTCGACCTCGACGAACGCGCCGAAGTCGGTCAGATTGCGCACCTTGCCCTCGATGATGGTGCCGGCGGGGTACTTCTGCGTGAGCGAGAGCCAGGGATCCTCCTCGGTCTGCTTCAGGCCGAGGCTGATCTTCTCGTTCTCCTTGTCGATCTTCAGCACCATGACGTTCACCTCGTCACCGATGCTGACGACCTTCGAGGGGTGCTTGATGTGCCGCGTCCAGCTCATCTCGCTGATGTGTATCAGCCCCTCGACGCCCTTCTCCAGCTCCACGAAGGCGCCGTAGTTGGTGATCGAGACCACGCGGCCGCGCACGACGCTGCCCTCGGGGTATTTCTTCTCGACGTCCTCCCACGGATAGCTCTGCAGCTGCTTCAGGCCGAGGCTGATCCGCTCGCGCTCCTGCTCGAAGTCGAGCACCTTGACGTCGATCTCGTCGCCGATCTGCACGACCTCGCTCGGGTGCTGGACGCGGCCCCAGCTCAGGTCGGTGATGTGCAGCAGGCCGTCGATGCCGCCGAGGTCGACGAACGCACCGAAGTCGGTGATGTTCTTGACCACGCCGCGGCGCACCTGGCCCTTCTCCAGCTCGGCGATGAGCTTCTTCTTCTTCTCCTCGCGCTCCTGCTCGAGCACGATGCGTCGGCTGACGACCACGTTGCGGCGCCGCTTGTTCTTCTTGATGATGCGGCACTCGATCTCCTGGCCGATGAACTCCTCGAGGTTGGGCACCTGGCGCAGGGCCACCTGCGAACCGGGCAGGAAGGTGTCCACGCCCCAGAGCTTCACCACCAGACCACCCTTGATCCGACGGTCGACGATGCCGTGCACGATCTCGTTGTCCTCGTGCGCGTTCTTGATCTTGTCCCACACCTTCAGGAAGTCCGCCCGCTCCTTCGAGAGCGCGACCAGGCCGTCCTGGTTCTCGAGCTTCTCGAGGAAGACGTCGAACTCGTCGCCCGGGGTGAGCTCCTGCTCGCCGAACTCGTCGACGGGGATGACGCCCTCGCTCTTGAAGCCGATGTTCAGCAGGACCTCGTTGTCCCGCACCTCGACCACGGTCCCACGCAGGATCTTGCCCTCGGCCACGTCGGTCAGGGTCTCCTCGTACGTGTTGACCAGCTCGAGCATCTGCTCCGCCGATAGGTCGCCCTCGTCCTCGTCCTCGCGGAAATCATCATTGATGATGGTGATCTCGGCGAGGTCGGTGGTCAGGCGCGGCGCGACCTCGTCGTCGAGGTGCGCGGCGGCCCGTCCCTCGCCGCGCGATTCGCTCGCCTCGGCGGAGGGCTGGGGGTTGGTGGTGTTGTCGTCCGCGGCCGGCCGGGACTCGTCGCGCGGCCCGTCGGACTCGACGTTGGGGTTCATGGTCATGGGTTGACAGCCTCCTATGGCATACGAACGTACCAGTCCGAAGCTGGACTGGCCGGGCGCGGAAATATACACGATGGGGCTAGGGCGTGCAAGGACTTCGGGTTGCCCTATCTCAGTCCTGACGTGCGAAGGGGCGCTTGCTCCGGATCCGCCGCCTCGCCTCGACCTGCACCGCCCGCTCGAGGTCGGTCAGGGGCCGATCGGCGTACGAACGGGCCTGCAGCTCCTCCAGGATGGCCAGCGCCATGTCTCCGATGCGCTTGGTGACGACCTTGCGGTCGAAGCGGGCCTGGAGCGCGTCCAGGCCGTGCAGGCGCACGATCGGGCCGTAACGCACCTCATGGGGCGATTCGGGATTGCCGCCGAAGCTGAGCGCGCACGTCCCGCGCACGAACACGGGCAGGATCGGCGCCCGGGTCTCCTGCGCCAGGATGCCCAGCCCGCCCTTGACCGGCCCGAGCAGGCCGGGCGGGCGCCGCGTGCCCTCCGGGAACATGAACAGGTTGTCGCCCTGCCGGAGGGCCTCGCGGGCGGCATCGAAGGCGTCGGCGTCATAGCCGCGCCGATTGATCGGGATGGCGTCCATCCACCGGAAGAGCGCCGTGGCCAGCGTGCCGGAGAACAGCTCCTGCTTGGCGATGGTCCGCACCGGCGACCGTCGGAACGAGCCGCCGACCAGGGGCGGATCGAACCAGGAGATGTGGTTGCTGGCGAGGATCACCCCCGGCGGGACCGTCGCCGCCGGCCGGCCGACCACGCGCTGGCCGACCATCTGCGCCACGAAGGCGAACACGTTGTAGACCAGCCGGTACTTGCCCGGCATGGCGCGCCAGGCCGCCCGCTCGTCCCAGTCGACGCGGGCGTCGAGCCAGGGATTGATCCGGCAGGCCAGGGCCACCTCGTCGAGCTGCCGCTCGAGGCTCCAGGGGCTGGTGTCCAGCACGAGGGCATCGGGCGAGATGACCAGCGGCCCCTCTTCGCGCTCCTGATCGCGCCGGTCGCGGGCCTCGAGATCCCGGATCACGTCGGCGCGATCGATGGTCCGTCCGCGCTCGCGCTCCTGCCGCCAGCGGCGCTCGGCGCGGGCCTCCAGGCTGCCGTCGAGGTAGATCTTCGTCGTCGCCAGGGACAGGACGACGCTGCCGATGTCCCGGCCCTCCATCACGACGCCACCGCGCCGGGCCAGTTCGCGTTGCCGCTCGACCATGCGCCGCCGGACCGGTCGATGCGCGGCCACGGTCGAGACCGTCGCGTCGATCTCCGGCGTGCGGATGGCCTGGCTGACGTCGTGCCCGTTCCAGATCACCCGGGTGTCCGGGTCGGCGGGTTCGAGCCGCAGGCGCGCGTCGGCCAGGAGCTGGACCAGCGATCCGGCGTCCTCCGGCGCGACGTCCGCCTTGCGCGCGGCCAGGGTCAGGGCCCGGTACATCGCGCCGGTGTCGACGTACGTCAGGCCGTACCGCCGGGCGATGGCGCGGGCGGTCGTCGACTTGCCGGAGCCGGCCGGACCGTCGATGGCGATCACGTGGTCGCCGGCCACGGCCTCGGTGGCCGCCTCCAGCTCGGTACGGGTCGGCATCGTCTCCACGCGTTACCCCAGAATCTCGCGCAGCGCGGAGAGGCAGCGCTCGTTCTCCCCGGGCAGACCGATGGAGATGCGCACGGCACCCTGGCCGTCGGGCAGGCCGAAGGCGTCCATCGGACGGACGATCACCCCGCGCTGGAGCAGTTCCTTGGCCAGTTCGCCGCCGCTGCGGCCGGAGAGCGTGCAGAAGACGAAGTTCGTCTGGCTCGGGACGACGTCGAATCCGAGACCGGCGAGCTCGGCCGCCATGTGCTCGAGCTGTTCCCGGTTGCGCCGGGCGCGGGGCGCGACCTCGTCCCAGTGGTCGAGGCAGGCGATGGCCGCCGCCTGGCCGATCATGTTGACGTTGAACGGCTCCCGCGTCTTCTGCAGCTCGCCGACCAGGTCGGGATCGCCGACACCGTACCCGAGTCGCAGGCCGGCCAGGCTGTGGATCTTGCTGAACGTGCGCAGGACCATGAGGTTGGGCCGCTCGTCCAGCATGGGCAGGATCTGCGGGTAGTCGTCGGCCACGACGTACTCGTAGTAGGCCTCGTCCACCGCCACGACGACGTCCTCGGGAACCCGCTGGTAGAACGCCTCGAACTCCTCGCGCGTGCTGTACGTGCCGGTCGGGTTGTTGGGGTTGCAGACGATCACGAGCTTGGTCCGCTCGTCGATGGCGTCGGCCATGGCGGCCAGATCGTGCCGCCAGCCCGACTGCATGGGGATCGCCCGCCCGGTCTCGAAGTGCACGCTGCCGGCGAGCGCGTAGACGATGAAGCTGTGCTCGGAATAGACGAAGTTCTCGCCCGGGGAGACCAGCGCCCGCACGAGCATGTCCAGGACCTCGTTGCTGCCGTTGCCCAGCAGGATGCGCCGGGTGTCGACGCCGAGGTGGCCGGCCAGGGCCCGGGTCAGCCTGTAGGCCGACCCGTCGGGGTAGCGATTGATCTCCCGCGCGGCGTCCGCGATGGCGTCCAGGACCGCCGGCAGCGGCGGCTCCGGGTTCTCGTTGCTCGCGAGCTTGATCACGTCGTCGAGGCCGAGCTCGCGCTGGACCTCCTCGACCGGCTTGCCGGGCGCGTAGGGACGGACCTTGCGGATACCGGGGCGGATCAGGCGGGAGACGTCCATGCGGGGCTTCCTTTCCGACCGCCGAGGCGGTCATGCGGCCGCGGGGGCCAGTCAGGATGAACGGTCGGTCCGTCCGGCGACCTCGCGGAGGGCCTGGTCCTCACGCTCGGTGAGCCGCCGGAAGTCGCCCGGGCGCAGGCGCCCGAGCTCGATGGGGCCGAAAGCCACGCGTTCGAGTGCGACCACGCGCGCTCCCACCGCGGCCAGCATGCGGCGGATCTGTCGGTTCCGCCCTTCTTGCAGGCGGATCGTCCACCGCCGACGATCGCCGCCCGGATCGGCCTCGAGGTGGCAGGGTCGCACCGGCCTGCCGTCGAGTTCGAGGGTGCCGCCGGCCAGGGTCCGCTCGAGGCCCCGCCCGAGGGCGTTGCCGAGCACGATCCGGTAGGTCTTCCAGACCTCGTGACCGGGCCGCAGCAGGGCCTGCGAGAGCGTGCCGTCGTCGGTCCAGAGCAGGAGCCCGCTGCTGTCCTGGTCCAGTCGCCCGACCGGATGGAACCGCGGATCGATGCCGGCGCGCTCGCGCAGGGCGGCGAGGTCGACCTGCTGGCCCTGGCCGCGCAGGGAGCTTACCACGCCGAGCGGCTTGTGGAAGGCATAGACGCGGAAATGGCGCGGCAGGCGGGCGACCATCCCGTCGACCGCCACGGTCTCCGCCGAGGGGTCGACGCGACGGGCGAGGTCGCGCACCACCTCGCCGTCGATGGTCACGCGGCCCTGGCGGACGAGCGACTCCACGCCACGGCGTGACCCGTGGCCGGCCCGCGACAGGAACTGGTTCAGCCGCAGGCGGTCGTCATCGCCGCGCGCCGGATTCCGGGTCATCGCCCACCGACTCCTCGCTGGACAGCTCCTCCGGCCGGTCGCCGCCGACGCCGTCGTCCTGGTTCTCCTGATCGATCGCGTCCTCCTGGTCGACCACGCCGTCCTCGCCGGTCGGATCGCCCTCGTCCACCGGACCAACCTCGTTCAAGGGATCGTCCTCGTCGGCTCCATCGGCGTTCTCGACGGCCCCGGCGTCGTCGTCCGGCGCAGCATCGTCGCCGTCCGGCGTCGCCGGCTGAGATTCGGAGGCAACGGCGGCGAGGTCCTCCTCGGTGAGCTCCTCGCCGAACTGGCTGGCGAAGGCCTGCAGGTCGTCGCGGTTCTCGACGACCTCCTCGAGCGTCGGCAGGTCGGGCAGCTGCGAGAGCCCCTTCAGGCCGAGATGCGAGAGGAACTCCCGCGTCGTGCCGTAGAGCAGCGGATGACCGACGGCCTCGCTCCGGCCGACCACGGTCACCAGGTTGCGTTCCTGCAGCGTGGCCAGCGAACCGCTCGACTGCACGCCGCGGATCTCGTCGATCTCCAGGCGGGTGATCGGTTGCCGGTAGGCGATAATGGCGAGCACCTCGAGGCCGGCCCGCGAGAGGCGGGCGTACTTGCGGGTCTTGAGCAGGCGCTCGACGAGCGGGGCGTACTCCGGGCGCGTCGCGACCTGCCAGCCGCCGGCGAACTCGACGATGGTGAACGCGTGGCCCGCGTCCTCGTACTCGGCCTCCAGCTCGGCCACGGCCGCCTTGATCTCCGCGGCCTCGGCGTCGAACAGCTTGCGCAGGCGCGACAGCGTCAGCGGGCTGTCGGTCGCGAAGAGCAGGGCCTCGATCTCTCGCTTCACGCTTCCCTCGCTTCGGCCTCGGCGATCGCCGGCGGCACCTCGTCCGTCCCCTCGCGGCCCTTCAGCCAGATCGGCCCGCGCGGCGCGGTCTGGTAGATCTCCAGCTCGCCACGCTTGACCAGCTCCAGGAGCGCGATGAACGAGACGATGACCTCCATGCGGATCGCATCGTCCTCGAAGCAGTCCTCGAAGCGGATGGTCTCGCGCTCGGCCACCGCCCCCCGGATCAGGTCGAGCTTCTCGGCCACGGTGTAGGGTTCGCGGGTGACCGCGTGCACCGGCGCGGCCTGGACGCGGTCGAGCACCCCGGCCAGCGCCGACAGCAGGTCGTACATCTCGATGCGCAGCTGGGGCTCGAGATCGAGATGATCGACGAACGGATACCTCGTCGTGCGCACGTGGTACTGGGACCGCTGCTTCTCGAAGCTCTGCAGCTGGCGCGCGGCCTCCTTGAAGCGCTTGTACTCGAGCAGGCGACGAACGAGCTCGGCCCGCGGGTCCTCCTCCTCGACCTCCTCGTCCGCGTCGCCGTGCCGCGGCATGAGCATCTTCATCTTGATCACCAGCAGCGTCGAGGCCATGGCCATGAACTCGCCGGCCTGGTCGAGCGAGATCATGTGGATGACCTCGATGTGCTTGATGAACTGCTCGGTGATGTGGCTGATGGGGATGTCGTAGATGTCCAGCTCATCCTTCTGGATGAGATAGAGCAGCAGATCCATCGGGCCCTGGAAACCGGTCAGCTCGACCTGGTACGCCTCGCTGCGCTGGAAGTACTCCAGCTCCGGGGGCAGGTCGGCGACGCGCCAGGGGTTGCGGTCGCTCGCCTCGGGCGTCGTCTGGTCGGTCACCGGTCCACCGTTCTCGTCGGCGCCATCGCGCGGTGCGGGCGCTCCGTCGTCTCGAGGTCTGATCACGGCAGGTCCTTCTGCACTTGCGGTTCAGCCCAGGTTCATCGCCGCACGCACGGCGTCCATGGTCGCGACGGCGGCGTCGCGGGCGCGCTGGCAGCCGGTCTCGACGATCTCGTCGACCAGCTTCGGATCGTCCACGTACTGCTGGCGACGCTCGCGCAGTGGCGCGAAGTGCTCGACCACGCCGGCCAGCAGCTTCTTCTTGCAGTCGACGCAACCCCGGGCGGCCGTGCGGCACTCGTACGCGGTCTCGTCCGCCGCCTCGGGCATGAACTTCTTGTACCAGGTGTAGATCGCGCACACCTCGGGATCACCGGGATCGCTCCGACGCTTGCGGGCCGGATCGGTGAACGCGGGCATGAGCTTCTGCTTGATCTCCTCGGGGCTCGCGGCGATCTCGATGGTGTTGCCCAGCGACTTGCTCATCCGCTTGCCGTCGGTTCCCGGGAACCGCGCGAACCGGGTCACCAGCGCCTCCGGCTCGGGGAAGACCTCGCCGAAATGGTGGTTGAATCGGCGCACCATCTCGCGGGTCAGCTCGATGTGGGGCAGCTGATCCTCGCCCACCGGCACGGCATGCGCCCGGTAGACCAGGATGTCCGCGGCCTGCAGCACCGGGTAGCCGAGGTGGCCGAAGCTGATCTCGCCCTTGAGGTCGAGGTCCTTGACCTGCTCCTTGAACGTCGGGTTGCGCTCGAGGCGTCCCATGCTGATGCACATCGACAGTAGCAGAAAGAGCTCGGCGTGCTCCTTGATGCGGGACTGGACGAACAGCACCGACCGCTCCGGGTCGAGGCCCGCGCCGAGCCAGTCGAGGATCATGTCGCGCGTGTTCTGCGCGATCTCGTCGGCGCGCTCGAGGGCGGTCGTCAGCACGTGCCAGTCGGCCGCCATGAAGTAGCAGCGATACTCCTCCTGCAGGGCGAACCAGTTCTCGAGCGCTCCGGTGTAATTACCCCAGTGCAGGCGGCCGGTCGGGCGCATGCCGCTGAGGACGATCTTCCCGCCGGCGGGATCAGGACCTGGACTCGACGCGGTGCTGTCGACCGAGAAGTTGCTGTCGGTCAAGGGATTACCTCGTTCGCCGGCAGGCGGCCGGCCTCGGTGGCGATGGGTGGACACGCGGGCCGAAATTACCACCGGGCCGGTGGTCTGTCAAAGCGCATCGCCGTCGCGTCGGCGCGAGCCCCGCGCCCGCGGGTGGGCGCCCCGGTAGGCCTCGCGCACGAAGCTGCGGTCGACGTGGGTGTAGA
>WJIQ01000224.1 GCA_014730255.1 bacterium
AAGGGCCTGCTGCGGCCGGCCAAACGGCTGCCAGAACACGCCTTCTCGGTCTGGCTCGGTCAACGTACCGCATCGGGTACGCCTCCCTCGCCAGCCCTTGCGAGGTCGTGTTCTGGCAGCCGTTTTCCTCGGCCTCGCGACAGCCCTTCGTGAATGATCCGGGCTAGTAGGACATCGAGTCCATCTTCACCTTCCCCTGGAACACGCGGTAGATGTGGAAGGTGTAGCCGAGGACCAGCGGCATGCCGATGGCGGCCATGATCAGCATGGTCTGCAGCGTCTTCAGGCTGCTCGACGAGTTGTAGACGGTCATGCTGAGCGATGGGTCGGGCCGCGAGTGGATCAGCTCGGGGAACATGCCGATGCCGAACAGTGCCAGCAGCAGCATCATCGCGGCCGAGGAGCTGAGGAAGGCCATGAATTCCTTCCCGTGATGGACGGCCCGCGGGATGTTCGCGATGGCGAGCACGCTCAGCGCCGGCACCAGGAAGAGCACGGGGTTGTTCCGGAACGGCTCGGCCATGTGCGGCAGGTAGAGCAGGGTGGCCATGGTGACCACGACGTACATCAGGATGAACCCGATGATCGTCGGCCGGACCCAGGTGCGCACCTGGTCCTGCAGCTCGCCCTCGGTCTTCATGACCAGGTAGATCGCCCCGTGCATCATGAACATCGAGACCACGAGCAGGCCGGTGAGCACCGTGTACGGGTGGATCTGGTGCAGCAGGTTGCCGTAGTAGAGGAAGTTCTCCTGCAGCGGGACGCCCCAGGCCACGTTGCCCAGGGCGACGCCGATCAGGAGCGAGGCGATCAGGCTCGAGAGCGAGAAGGCCCAGTCCCAGAAGCCGCGCCAGCGGGACGACTCGCGCAGGCTGCGCACGTGGATCGACACGCCCCGGAAGATGAGCGTGAACAGCAGCAGGATGAACGCCAGGTAGAAGCCGCTGAACGCGGTGGCGTAGACGTGCGGGAAGGCCGCGAACAGGGCGCCGCCGCCGGTCACCAGCCAGACCTGGTTGCCGTCCCAGAACGGCCCGATGGCATTGAGGAAGACGCGCCGGTCGCGGTCGCCGCGCGCGAGCAGGTGCAGGCTGCCCACGCCGAGGTCGAAACCGTCGAGGATGGCGTAGCCGGTCAGGAGCACGCCCACCAGGATGTACCAGATGATGCTGTAGAACTCGGGGCTCATGACCGGACCTCCCCGGTGCGAGGCATGTCCTCGGGGTGCGGCCCGTGCTTCACCTTCTGGTCGAGCAGCACGATGAACACCACGAACAGGCCCACGTAGATGAGCGTGAAGAGGATCAGCGAGACGAGCACGTTGCTCGCCGGGACGGTCTCGCTCACGCCATCGGCCGTGCGCATGAGCTCGTAGACGATCCAGGGCTGGCGGCCGACCTCCGCCGCCGCCCAGCCGAGCTGGTTGGCGATCTGCGGCAGGAGCACCGAGAAGACCATGACCCACAGCATCCAGCGGTGCTGGAAGAGGATGCCTCGCCAGGCCAGGAACCCGCCCGCCCAGGCCAGCAGGATCAGCGTCATGCCGATGGCGACCATGAAGTGGTAGACCTGGAACGTGAGCTGGACCGGTGGTTGATCCTCCTCCGGCCACTCGTTCAGGCCCTTGATCTCGGTGCTGGTGTCGCCGCCGGTCAGGATGCTCAGAAGGCCGGGGATCTTGATGCCGTAGACCTCCTGGTTCTCCTCGTCGACCCAGCCCATGACGGTCAGCTCGGCGTTGTCGCCGGTCTCGTAGATGCCCTCGAAGGCCGCGAGCTTGGCCGGCTGGTACTCGTTCACGATCAACGCGCTGGAGTGACCGCTGGCGAGCTGGCCGATCGAGGCCACGGCGGCCACCACGAAGGCGATCCTCATGCTCGATTTCGCGAAGTCCAGGTGCTGGTTCTTGAGCAGGTACCACGCCGCCACCGAGATCACGAAGAAGGCGCCCGCCTGCCAGGCGCCCATGATCGTGTGGGATAGCCGATCGAGCGTGCTGGGGTTGAGCACCGCGCCCCAGAAGCTGGTGATCTCGGCGCGCGGGCCGACCGGCGTCTCGACGATGTGATACGCGGTCGGGGTCTGCATCCAGCTGTTGGCCACGATGATCCAGATGGCCGAGAAGTGCGCCCCGAGGGCGACGAGGCAGGTCGAGACGAAGTGCATCTTCTTCGAGATGCGATCCCAGCCGAAGAGCAGGAGCGCCAGGAAGCCCGACTCGAGGAAGAAGGCGAAGATGCCCTCGGCCGCCAGCGGGCTGCCGAAGATGTCGCCGACGAACCGGGAGTAATGGGCCCAGTTGGTGCCGAACTCGAACTCCATGACGATTCCCGAGCCCACGCCGAAGGCGAAGATGAGCCCGAAGATGCGCACCCAGAAGCGGGTCAGCTGGTGGTAGAGGGGGTTGTCGGTCTTCAGGTACAGCCCCTCCATCAGCACCAGGATGAGGCCCAGGCCGATGCTCAGGGGAGGGTAGATGTAGTGGAAGCCGATCGTGAGCGCGAACTGGATGCGGGAGAGGAGGACGAGGTCCAGGTCCATGGTTTCGCTCCCCGGAAACAGAAGAGACGGAGTTGCAGCACGGTCGAAGATATGCCGAGTTTCGTAGATATCAAGGACGGAAATCGTCGTATCGGCACCCGTCCGTCCGGCTCACCCGGCCTGATCGAGCGACGCGCGGGCGATGGGCATCGTCATGCAGCGGCAGCCGCCGCCGCCGCGGGCGAGTTCCGATCCCGCGACCGTCACCACGCAGCGCCCGAGGGCCTCCAGGTCGACCGTGCCGGCGATCACCGCGTCGGCCGCGACCACCTCGAAACCGTGCCGGACGAGCTCCTCGAGCGTGTGCTGATTGCGCTCGTAGCCCATGACCTTGCCCGGGGCCAGGGCGAAGAAGTTGGTGCCGGAGTGCCACTGTTCACGCTCCTGGCTCCAGCGGTCCTCGCCGCCGCAGCGGATGGGCTCGAGGTCGAGGCCGACCTCGCGCAGGGCCAGGTGCAGGTTCTCGATCTCGCGGATGCGGCGGACCTCGCCCCCGGCGATCTCGATGTGCACGGTCTCGAGATGGTTGTGCTCGAGGACCAGCGGCGCGTAGACCATGCAGGCATCGCGGTCGAGCAGCGTGAAGATCATGTCCAGGTGGATGAACGACTCCGGTTCGCGCGGCAGCTCCTGGACGATCACGTGGTGGGGCTCGCCGCGATCCTTCAGTCGCTCGAGCAGGAAGTCGACCGCGTGCGTGCTGGTGCGCTGGCCGATGCCGACGAGCAGGATGTCCTCGCGCGCGACCAGGACGTCGCCGCCCTCGATGGTGATCTCCGGGCGCTCGCCGTGGCGCAGGGGGTTGACCGTCTCGGCCTGGAAGCCGGGATGGAAGTCGAAGATGGCCTCGAGGATGAGCGCCTCGCGTTCGCGCACCGGACTCTTCATGCGCCCGATGAGCACGCGCCCGCCGCAGGCGGCCGCCGCGTCGCGCATGAAGAAGAAGTTGTGCAGCGGCGGCAGGGCGAAGCGGTCCTCGCTCAGGAAGCGGGTGAGGTTGTCGCGCACCAGGGGCACGCCCTCGATCAGCGCCCTGGCCAGTTCGGCGGGCGCGAGGGCGCCGAGGCGTGGGGTCATGTCGGCGGCGCCCTCGTGGCTGCAGATGCGCTCGAGCAGGGTCTGCTTGACCCGGCTGTTGCCCAGGATGTCGGCCAGCAGATCCTTCAGCTGGAACGTGCGGGTCCAGCGCTCCAGGACGCCCTGTAGCTGGTCGTACTCGCGCTCGGCGACCGCCAGGTTGAGGATGTCGCTGTAGAGCGCCCGCTCGGCCGTCGCCGGCGTCATGTGCTGGACCTCGGGGCCGGGGCGGTGCAGGACCACCCCCTCGAGGCGGCCCACCTCGCTGCGCACGTCGATGGCGAAACGGTCGGGCATCACGGGCTCCCGTGGTTCGGGTCGTCGGCTTGCCGGCGCGAGGCCAGGATAGCCGGGACAGGTGGCGACGACAACCTCGTGACGGGACGAGTGACGCGACGAGGCCGGTCTCCCGGTGACCGGCCTCGCGCGACTCCGTCGTGTCGGCGGCCTAGAACGCGCCGATCACGCCCAGGCTCACCCGGCTCGAGTCGTCGACACCGGTCACCTCCGGATCGCCCTCCGTCGCGAGCAGCGTGTACTCCGCGTTCAGGCGCAGGTTGCGCGCCATCATGTAGGTCGCGCCCGCGGTGTACGACTCGTAGTCGTAGGCATCGAGATCGCAGTCGACCTTGTTGTAGAGCAGGGTGAAGTAGTGGGTCGAGCGGTCCTGGTTCGGCGCGATGATCAGCTCGGCCACCAGGCCGTCGGTCTCGACGTCGGCGAGCGCGGGGTCGGCCAGCAGCGGGGCCGAGTCCTCGCGCATGAGCCACTGTCCGGTGAAGGTGGCGTAGCCGCCGATCCCGAAGTTGAGGTCGATGCCGTAATAGGTGACCTCGTTCTCGAGCGCGGTCGCCCCGTCGGCGAGGTCCTCTTTGCCCCAGTAGCCGAAGCCGCCGATGCCGCCGATCTCGCCGACCGCCTGCATGATGCGCGCCCCGTAGTTCTTGAACTCGTCACGGTCGAAGTCGTGGTTGACCGCCTCGGCCTTGCCGTTGCCGTTGACGACCATGGCCACCAGGTCGGTACCGGTGGCCTCGATGGTGAACGGCACCATGACGCCGCGGTCGTAGGTGAGATTGGTCTCCGAATCGCCCACCTTGACCTTGTAGGCCTCGTAGTCCTCGTAGGTCAGGCGCAACTCGCGCTTCATCAGCGGGTCGCTGGTCTGGAACTGGCCCACCATGATGTCCAGCGGCTGGCCGAAGATGTCGTTGAAGTGGACGTAGGCGTCCTCGACGCCGGCCACCTCGCCGCGCTCGTCCATGTAGAAGTAGAAGTAGTAGCCCACGTTGCGCGCGAGCAGGCCGCCCGAGAGCAGCTTCATGCCCCAGGGGGTCTGCAGGTCGGTCTCCACGTCGGCGTCCTGCTGCCACTGGAACCACAGGTCCATGCGGGCGGCGATGGGGAAGGTCCGGTTCAGGCGGAGCAGCTCGTCGCCGGTGCTCACGTAGTCGCGATCGCTGTCGTCCTCGGGCTCCCAGAAGCCGTTGCCGGCGAACTCCTCGCCGTAGGGCTTCAGGCGCGGGAAGGGATCGTGGCACGTGTTGCAGGACAGCTTGTGGCGACGGGCGAACGCCGGGATGGCGCTGGCGTCCTCGGGAATCAGGCCGGTCAGGAGCACGGCCGCGGCGAGCAGGAGGAATAGCGTTCGGCGCATGGGGCGTCCTTTCTCTAGTCGTAGACCTCGAACGTGGTCGAGGCGGTGTTGATGACGACGGTCGCGTACTCCTCGGCCGGCACGTCGAGGTACCGGGCGACCGGCTCGACGAGCAGCTTGTAGTTGAGCGTGGCCGTGACGGTGACCTCGCCGAGGGCGATGTCCTCGGGCAGGGGCCAGGTGAAGGTCTCGATCTTCGTCTCGCGCGGGCCGAGGCGGTAGTCCGGACCGAAGCTCTTGGTGTTCCACTGCATGATGGTCATGCGGCCCTGGGGATCGAAGTAGGGCTTGCGGAAGATGCGATCGCCGACGGGCACCCCGTCGCGCGGCAGGCCCTCGAAATCGGGGTTCCCCTTGGCCAGACCCAGGTCCTGGTAGGCCAGCACGTCGGCGGCGATGGTGTACTCCTCGCCGTCGAAGCCCTTCTCGTCGACCGGCAGGTGATAGGTCGTGCCGTCGCTGTCGGTCGCCTCGACGTGCAGCCAGACGATGCGGTCCTCGACGCTGCCGGTGGGGATCTTGTGGCCGGCCTTGGCATTGAACAGCTGCACCTTGAGCACCGCGGTGTCGTCGAACAGCAGCTCGCGCACCTGCGGGTGCATGCGCAGCTCGACCGAGCCGCCGACCTTGCCCTCGTCGTGCGCGCCGTGGAAGAGGTGCTGCGAGACCATGCCCGGCTCGGCCATCTTGGCGTTCCGTCCGTGGGCCTTGGGCATGTGGCAGGTGTGGCAGGGCACGCCCTCCTCGGCGTACGGGCCCTCGGCCCACTCGAGCTGGGTCGACTTGACCCAGGCCCCGTGCGGACTCTGCTCGTTGTGGCAGGTGCCGCAGAACTCCGCGCTCTGGATGAAGTCGCTCTCGGCGGTGTCGTGGTGGGGCGAGCTGACGCCGGGCTTGTTGCCGTACTTCAGGCGACCGGGCTCGATGGTCCAGTTGAAGTTGAACGGGGTGTCGCCGTGGACGCCGGTGATCGTGTGGCAGATGTCGCAGTTCACCGACTCGTTGGCCCGGCTGCCCTCGCTCGGCCGCGGCGGCGTCACGTCGCCGGCGAGGTAGGCCATGGGCGTGTGGCAGCCGTTGCAGCCGTCGACCGCGTCCTTCAGCGAGGGGTCGTGCTTGGCGTGTTCGACCGCGAGCTCGAAGTACTCGATCTCGTCCCAGTGATGGGTGAACGCCTGGCTCATCATGGCCTGGGTCCACTGCTGGTAGATGTCGACGTGGCAGCTGGCACAGACCTCGGGGCGCTCGAACTCGTCGTAGGGAATGGTCCCCTTGAGATCGGCGCCGGCGGCGGGCGCGGCCCCGGCGGGTATGGCGAGGCCGAGGGCGATCGCGAGGACGCCCGGCCAGATGATGGAGCGCATGGTGGATCCTCCGTAGCGGCGTCGGTGGAGCGGACGCGGACCCGGTGATGAAACCGCGTTCATGATGCCGTGTCAAGGAGGGTAAAACTTGTAAATAATAGTAAATTAATCTCTTATGGGCGTGACCGGAACGGGGTCGCACGCGCTGGCGAATCCGGGTAGAATGCCCCGCATGCAACGCTGCGCCCGCTGCCAGGAACCCCTCGCTCCGGACGGGACCTGCCCACGCTGCGACGCCGACGCGACCCAGGTCGCGGGGTCCTCGCCGGGGACGGTCGTGTCCCCGGCCTCGCGCCCCGGGGCCGCCCGCGCCGGCGGCCCGCCGTCGCGGTTCGTCCCGGGCGACGTGGTGGCCAGCCGCTACCGCATCGTCGGCCTGCTCGGCCGCGGCGGCATGGGCGCGGTCTACCGCGCCGCCGACCTGCCGCTCGGCCAGTCGGTGGCCCTGAAGTTCCTGCCCGCCGAGCTCGCGCGCGACCCGGCGCGCCTCGAGCGGTTCCTCGGCGAGGTGCGCCTCGCGCGACGGGTCACCCACCCCAACGTGTGCCGGGTCTACGACATCGGCGAGGCCGACGGGCAGCACTTCCTGTCGATGGAGTACATCGACGGCGAGGACCTCTCGTCGCTGCTGCGACGCGTCGGCCGGCTGACCTCCGAGCGCGCGGTCGAGGTGGCGCGCCAGATCTGCGCCGGCCTCGCCGCCGCCCACGACCAGGGCATCCTGCACCGCGACCTGAAGCCCGCCAACGTGATGCTCGACGGCCGCGGGCAGGTGCGACTGACCGACTTCGGCCTGGCCGGGCTCGCCGAGACCATCGCGGCCGAGGACGTCGCCGCGGGCACGCCCGCCTACATGGCGCCCGAGCAGCTGGCCGGCGAGCAGGTGACCGTCCGCAGCGACGTCTACGCGCTGGGCCTCGTCCTCTACGAGCTGTTCACGGGCCAGCGCGCCCTGCAGGCCGAGACGCTGGCCGAGCTGCGGGCCCTGCACGCATCGTCGACGCCCTCGCCGCCGAGCCGCCACGTGGCGGCGCTCGACCCGGCCGTGGAGCAGGTGGTGCTGCGCTGTCTGGAGCACGATCCGTCGCGCCGGCCCGCATCGGCCATGGCGGTGGCCGCGGCCCTGCCCGGTGGCGACCCGCTGGCCGCGGCGCTCGCGGCCGGGGAGACCCCGTCGCCCGAGCTGGTGGCCGAGGTGGGGGCGCGTCGCGGTGTGCGACCGGTGGTCGCCTGGGGGCTGGCCGTCGTCGGGGTCGTGCTCGCCATCGTCGGCACGCGCTGGTCCGGCACGATGACCAACACCCACTACCTGCCGCTGGACCGCTCGCCCGCGGTGCTGATGGACCGCACCCGGACCATGCTCGCCGAGCTCGGCTATACCGAGCCGGTCTACCAGGATCCGCGGGACACGGCCTGGGGCATGGTGATGTGGTGGGGTGTCGTGCAGGAGGTGGCGGAGGCCGACTCGTCGGCCGATCGCTGGCAGGCCCTGCGCGACCGGCCCGACGCCGCGAGCTTCTGGTACCGGCAGTCGCCCTCGTACCTGCGGCCGACGCCGCAGAACCTGCCGATCTTCCTGCGCGGCATGGTCCAGCTCACCAACCCGTCGCCGTCGACGCCGGGGCAGGTCACGGTGATGCTCGACCTGGCCGGCCATCTGCGCCGGCTCGACGTCATGCCGAAGCGCTACTCGACCCGGGAGCCGACCGAGATCGACTGGATGCAGCTCTTCGAGCTGGCCGACCTGGACCCCGGGCGGTTCACCGAGACCCGGCCCCGGTATCAGCGCTTCCAGGCGCCGGATGCGCGGCGCGCCTGGCTGGGCACGCGCGCCGAGGCGCCGGACGTCGAGCTGCGCGTCGAGGCCGGGGCGTACGAGGGCCGGCCGGTGCTGTTCAACGTGGCGACCGAGGCGGGTCTGCGCGACCTCGGCGACGACCCCGAGGTCGACCGCCCGACGTTCTGGGATCACGTCGGCGACCAGCTGCCGGCGGTGGTGATCCTGCTCGTCGCGCTCCTGCTCGTGCCGCTGACCGGGGCGAGCGTGGGGGGCGGGCGGGCGGACGTGCGCGGGGCGGTGCGGATCGCCTGGGGGCTGTTCGCCCTCTTCCTGCTGGCCAGGGGGCTGCGGTCGCACATGCTGTTCACCGCCGAGTGGCCGTCGGAGATCTGGCCCATCCTGGTCGGGGCGACGTTCGTGGCGGTCATCGTCTGGGCCGCGTACATGGCGGCCGAGCCCCTCGGCCGCCGTGTCTGGCCGAGCATGTTCGTCTCGTCGAGCCGCCTGCTGAGCCGGCCGCGCGTCGAGTGGCGCGACCCGCTGATCGGCCAGTCCATCCTGATCGGCCTGCTCGTCGCGGGCGTCGATTTCCTGCTGCGGGTCCCGGTGCAGGAGCTGGCGGCCGGCGCGATCCTCGACCGGCCGTCGCAGCTGTACGGCTACGAGCTGACGATGCTGCGGGGCCAGCGGGCGGTGCTGTCGGCCATCGTCGACCAGTCGATGCTCGTGGCGATGACCTTCATGCAGATCGCGACGCTGGTGGTCGTGCAGTCGCTGGTCCGACGGCGGTGGCTGGCCGTGGCGATCACGATCGTCGTGTGGACCCTGTTCTCGGGCTGGTCCGGGGCGGTCGGCTTCGCGTTCGTCCTCGTCTCGGCGGCGATCCAGATGGTCACGTTGCTGCGCTGGGGCGTGGTCGCCCTGGTGGTCAGCCGCGTCGGCGCCAGCCTCTGCTGGCTGGGCCGAGCGAGCGACTGGTCGGCCTGGTGGGCCGAGGGGGCGGTGATGGCGCTGGTGGCGTTCGGGGTGATCGCGGTGATCGGCGCGTGGTCGGCGACCGCCACGTCCGGACCGTCGCGCGAACCGGCGCGGTCGACGCCATGATGGCCAGGGATGCGGCCGCCGCGACCTCGACGCGCTGGCGCTGGTGGCACGCCCTGTGGTCCTTGCCGGTGCTCGCGTTCATCGCCGTGCAGATGCGGCCGGTCCTCGGGCGCCTCGACCGCGCCGTCCTCGGCTCGCTCGACGGCACCGACGCCGTCTTCCAGAGCGGGATCCTCACCTGGACGGCGAGGCATTTCTGGCAGCCCGCGGTGTGCATCGACCTGCCCATCTTCTACCCCGCGCGCAGCGCCCTGGTGGCCATGGACACGCTCGTGGGCCAGGCCGTGATGGTCGCCCCGTTGACCTGGGTCGCCGATCCGACCCCGGCCCTGCTCTACAACCTGGCGGTGGCCGTCACGCTGCTCCTGGTCGCGCTCGCGGGCGCGCTGCTCTGGCTGGCGTTCACCGACGACGAGCCGCCCGGCCGCCGTGCGGCGGGCGCCGCGCTCTGCGCGCTCTTCCTGCTCGGCTCGCCGTTCACCACGTGGCAGCTGAGCATGCTCAACCAGATCTCGCCGCCGTGGGTGGTGCTGCTGGTGGCGGCGCTGTGGCGCGGGTGGCGCCGGTTCTCCGCCGGCGGGTCGCCGCGGCCCTGGTGGTGGACCGCATCGGCCTGCCTCGTGGTGCAGGCGGCCTGGGGCTGGTACGGCTTCGCCGATGCGGTGTTCGTCCTCGGCACCGCGCTGGCGATGGGCCTGTGGTGCGCGCGGCGCGACCAGCGCGCCTGGCCGCTCGCACGCTCGGCCGCGCTGCCGGCGCTCGCGGCGGCGGTCCTGGTGCTCGGCCTGGCCTGGCCGTACCTGCAACTGCGCTCGGAGACGCCCGAGTACACGCGCGAACTGCAGGCGGTGCAGCACTACGGCGCGCACCTGCACGTCCTCGGCAACCTGGGGCCGCACCGGCTCGGCTGGGCCGACCTCGCCGGCACAGCGCCTGCGGCGGCCGAGCGGGCGATGACCAACGTGGACGCGGTGATGCACCCGGGCTGGCTCGCCCTGATCGGCGCGGCGCTCGCGGTGGCGACCTGGCGGCGCTGGCCCGCCGGCCTGCGCCGCGGCCGCTGGTTCCTTGTGGCGCTGGGCGCGGTCGGCTTCGTGATGGCGTTCGGCGATTCGGTGGGCGTACCGCCGGGCAGCGACCGCCGCATCATCCTGCCCTTCGGCATCCTGCGGGAGGTGCTCACGCCGTTCGAGGCGTTCCGGGCGCCGTCGCGCTTCCTGTTCCTGACCGTGATCGCCACGAGCTGGCTGGCGACGGTCGGGGTGACGAATCTGGCGCGGGAACGCCGCTGGATCGTGGCCGTCCTCGGCGTGCTCGTGTGGCTCGAGTCGATCCCGGTGGCCGTGCTCGCGGTGCCCATCGAGGTGGACGGCCGCCGGTCCGGACCGCTGGTCGCGAGCCACCCCGACGGCGCCGTGCTCACCCTTCCGGCGCCGCGGACCGAGGCGGACGAGGGTGTCGCCGAGACGCTCTGGCTGCACCGGGCCCTGGCCACCGGCCACCCGGTCACCGGGGGCGTGTCGGGCTGGGTGCCGCCGCGGACGCGCGCGCTGCGCGAACGGCTGGCCGCCTGCGAGCGGGGGGAGGTGGCGGTCGCCGACCTGCTCGCCGAGATGCGGGCCCTGGGCGTCGTCGCGGCCGAGATCCGGCTCCAGGACAGCGATCCCGGACGTGTGGTGCTCTGGCAACAAGAGTTGCGGGGGCTCGGTCACGAGGGACGCCGGAGCGTTCCGGGCTACCAGGTCCACGTGCTGGTGCCGTCGGCGGGGTCGTGATCGACGAGCTTGGTGCGTCCAGGTGACCCGAACATCCGATCGGGCTGACGGTCATTCCGCGGTCATCCGGTTGTGCAGCAGGGATCGGGTTGTTCCGCGAGGAATGTTGCAGGCAGGATCCAGCGACCCTCGGGAGGCTGTCCGGGGTCGACGGACGCGAAAATTGGCATTTTTTTGCCAACATTCGCGTGTGGATCAGGGCTGCAACATTCCTTGCGGCACAACCTATTTTCTGGTGGATGACCGCCAAGAGCGTTTTTGTCTTACTGTATGCGCCCGGACACCGTTCGAGGCCGCCGAGTCCGCGGGGCCGATCGTGAGGCCGGTGCCCGAACTCGTGGACGAAGGGCGGGCTGACGGGCTGCGATCGTCGTCGCGACCGCCGCATGCGCGACTGGACCGACCCCCGGAAGGACACCGACGTGCCGATCCGAATCCTGCGCTCGCATGACACCAACCCCTGGTTCAACCTCGCCACCGAGGACCACATCTTCGGTGACATGGATCCGTCGGTGGACGTGCTGTTCCTCTGGCGCAACCAGCCGAACATCGTGATCGGTCGGCACCAGAATCCCTGGGCCGAGTGCGACCTCGAGGCCATGGAGCGCGAGGGGGTGCTCCTGACCCGCCGCCAGAGCGGTGGCGGCGCGGTCTATCAGGACCTGGGCAACTCGTGCTTCACCTTCCTCTCCGGGAAGTCCACGTATTCCGTGGACACGAACTTCCGGCTCGTCGTCGACGCTCTCGCACGCCTGGGCATCACCGCCGAGCGGACCGGCCGCAACGATGTGGTGGTCGACGGCCGCAAGGTCTCCGGCAGTGCCTTCAAGCTGGCCAGCGACCGCGCCTTCCACCACGGTACGATGCTCATCGACGCCGATCTCGGACGGCTCGGCGCCCTGCTCAGGCCCGACGAGCGCAAGCTGTCCGGAAAGGGCGTGGCCTCGGTGCGCTCCCGCGTGGCCAACCTCACCGAGTTCGCCCCCGATCTCGATCACGACCGCTGGTGCGAGGCGATGGTGGCGGCGTTCTGCGACCATCACGGCGAGCACGCGGAGGTGGAGGACCTCGACCGCTCGGCGCTCGCGGCGATCCCGTCCCTGGCGGCCTATTACGAGCAACAGAGCGACTGGAGCTGGCGCTTCGGCGCGACCCCCGATTTCGAATTCACGCTCAAGACCCGCTTCGACTGGGGTCTCGTCGACGTGCATCTGGACACCGCGCACGGAAGGATCACCGCGGCCCGGATCTTCTCCGACAGCCTGCAGCCCGAGCTCATCACGCGAGTGACGGACGCGCTGCGAGGCGCGCCCTTCCAGGGGGCCGACCTGGCCGAACGCGTGCGCGAGGTCGGTGCGGGAGAACCGTACGTCGACGAGGCGGCCGAACTGGCGGCGTGGCTCGGCCGAGAGGTCGCGGCGGCCTGAGGTCTGGCCCGTCGTGCCGCGGATGACCGCCGCCATGGCCACGGGGCCCGTCAGGTACGCCGGCTCAGAGATACGCCATCAGGAACCCCAGCGGCAGCACCACCCCGATGGCCGTCAGCCACGCGCCGCGGCCGGTGATGCCCTTGCGTCCCTTCAGCACGAAGAGGCCGGTGATGGTCACCACCATGAGGGCCACGCAGTAGAGGTCGGAGAACCAGGTCCACAGGCCCTTGGGGTCGTAGTGCAGGAAGTTCACCTCGTAGAAGACCGGCCGTCGTCGCAGGTTCTCCAGGACCGCCGCGCCGGTGGCGGCGTCGACCACCACGTTGCCGCTGTGCAGGAAAATCTTCAGCCGATCCGGCGCCGGCCAGTAGTGGCTCTTGTAGCGGTCGCGCGCATCGATGCGCGCGAGGAAGGCGAGCACGTCGTCGGGCGAGAGGTCGTCCATGGACACCGGCCCGCCCCAGTCGTGCTCCGCGCGGGTAACCTGGTAGCTGGGGTTCCAGTCTTCCAGGTGGTTGAGCGCGATCCCCGAGAGCGCGTAGATGATGGTCATGCCGACCACCAGGTAACCGATGTCGCGGTGCAGGATGTTGTTCCACTTGCGCCACCTGAAGGATCGCGCCCGGGTCACGCCTACAGCTCCTCGAACGAGACGCACTCGAGATGGTAGAACGCGAGGTGGTCCTCGCCCGACTCGGCCAGTTGCTGGCGCAGCTGGGCGATGCGCGCGAGGTCGCCGCTGTCGTGCTCGGCATGCTCGGCGTGGTCGTGGTCGGCCTCGGCGGCCTCCGCCGCCTCCGCGGTGGCCTCGTCAGGGGTTGAATTGCCGCCGCTCTCGCAGGCCTCGGCCACCTCGCCCACCGTCGCCTCGGACTCCCAGGCATCGAGGTAGGCGGCGTCGATGGTCTCGACCCGGCCGACGGCGACCACGCGCACGGGGCTGCCCTCGAGGGTGGCCTCGAACGTCGGCACCTGGCCCGACTCGATCTTCACGCGGTCGGACGGGTCGTCGCCCATGATGAACATGCGCTTGCCACCGTGCTTGCAGACGTGGTCGACGGTGCCCGAGATCTCGACGGTCTTCTCCACGTAGTCGGCCGGGCTGGCGTTGTACTGGGCGATGGTCACGGCGGCGGGCGCCGCGGTGGTCTGATCGGCGTCGCCGGCGTCGCCGCCGCTGCAGCCGGCCAGCAGCAGGACCAGGCCTGCGATGAGGTAGAGGGACTTCGACATGGGGGTTCCTCCGTCGTGGGTGAAGAGCTGGTTTCAGGGAATATTCGAATCTGGCTGCCGGCGATGCAACCGCAGAATACGCCCATCCCGTTGCCGGGGCTCAGAATACCGTTGACTCCGGACGCGATGCGCGGTACTTTGTTCGGGCAACGTACAAAGATCATCGTCCCCCGATCACGATCTGGAGCCCCCATGAGCGACTTCGTCAAACCGCGGACGGATCCCGAGGACCCTCTCACGATGCCCCCGAGCCCGGCAGACGGCGGCGGCCGGCGGCGACAAGATCATCGAACGAGACGCATCGTGGGGAGCGTCGTCATCCCGATCCTGATCATGGCGACCGTCGGATCCGGCGATCCCGCCGACGCCGAGACCCTCGACGTGGACGTGTACGAGACGAGCGCACGGGGCCATCAGCTCACCCGCGTGTCCGAGTTCGAGCGGCCACCGGGGGCCATCACGCTGAGGCTGGAACCCGGGCGGACCTATCAGACCATCACCGGGTTCGGCGGCTCGTTCACCGAGGCGTCGGCTCACCTGCTCAACCAGATGGGCGCCGAGAATCGCGACCGGATCCTCGAGGCCTATTTCGGGGACGGCGGGGCGAGGTACTCCCTGACGCGGACCCACATGAATTCCTGCGACTTCTCCCTGGGGCATTACTCCTACGCCCCGCTGGAAGGCGACACGGAGCTGACCAGCTTCTCCATCCATGAAGACATGGACGACATCATCCCCATGATCAAGGGAGCCATGGCCAGGTCCACGGACGGATTCGAGATCATCTCCTCGCCGTGGACCGCGCCGCCCTGGATGAAGGACAACGACGACTGGGTGGGCGGCCGGCTGTTGCCCGAGTACTACGACACCTGGGCCCGGTTCTTCGTCGCGTACATCGAGGCCTATCGAGCGGAGGGCATCGACATCTGGGGCGTCACGGTCGAGAACGAGCCGCTCGGGAACGACAGCAACTGGGAGAGCATGCACTTCACGCCGGAGGAGCAGAACGCCTTCGTGGTCGGTCACCTCGGACCCGCGCTGGACGCCGCGGGCATGGAGTCGATCAAGCTCCTCGGCTACGACCAGAACCGGGAGCACCTGCCGGAGTGGGTGGACGTGATGTACCGGGACGAGACCACGTCGCGGTACTATGACGGGACCGCCATCCACTGGTACGCCAGCACCTACGAGGTCTTCCCGGAGGAGCTGCAATACGCGCATCGGAAGGCTCCGGACAAGCACCTCATCCAGACCGAGGCCTGCGTGGATGCCGAGGTGCCGCGATGGCGGGACGATGCCTGGTACTGGTCGAAGGAAGCGACCGACTGGGGCTGGGACTGGGCTCCGGAAGAGCGCAAGAAATATCACCCCAGGTACGTGCCGGTCTACCGCTATGCCCGCGACATCATCGGGTGCCTGAACAACTGGGTGGACGGCTGGGTCGACTGGAACATGGTGCTCGACCGGCAGGGCGGGCCCAACTGGTTCGAGAACTGGTGCGTGGCGCCCGTGATCGTGGATCCCGCGATGGACGAGGTGTACTTCACGCCGCTCTACTACACGATGAGCCACTTCAGCCGCTTCATCCGACCCGGAGCGGTCCGGATCGGCCTGGAGCTATCCGATCCGTCGCTCCTGGCCACGGCGGCGCGCAACGAAGACGGCACCATCGTGGTGGTGCTGCTCAATCAGGGCGCCGAGGCCCGGGCGATCGACCTGCAACTGGCGGAACGACAGGCCGACATCGGCGTCGACGGGCAGGCCGTCCAGACGTTGATCATCAAGCCGTAACCGGGAAAGAACCAGGTCATGGAAATGCAAGCTGCGACCATGCCGGCGACGCAGAAGGTCCCCTTCGGGAAGAAGGTCGCGTTCGGGGTCGGGATGCTCGCCAACCAGATGTTCCCGGCCGTGCTGGGGATCTTCATGGTGGTGCTCGTCCAGGATCTCGGCTTCCCGGGCTGGATGTGGGGCATCATCTACTTCTTCCCCCGTATCTTCGATTCGATCACCGACCCGATCATGGGCTTCATCTCCGACAACACCAGGTCCAGATGGGGGCGAAGGCGACAGTACGTCTTCCTCGGGGCGGTCATCATGGGCGCGGCCTTCGTGATCATGTGGCAGCTGCACCGTGAGAACGGTGTCGACTACAACTTCACCTATTTCTTGCTCTGGTCGTTCGTGTTCTACCTGGGCCTGACGATCTTCAGCGTTCCCTACGTGGCCATGGGCTACGAGATGAGCACCGACTTCCACGAGCGCACCAGCATCATGGCGGTGGCCCAGTGGATCGGCCAGTGGGCCTGGGTCATCGCTCCCTGGTTCTGGGTGGTGATGTACGACCCGGACTGGTTCCCGTCCCCCGAGGCCGCCACCCGGCAGCTGGCCGTCTGGGTCGGGATCGTCTGCATGATCTTCGCCATGGTGCCCGCCATCTTCATCAAGGGCAGATCGACCCTCCACGAGGACTATGCGCCGCTGAACTTCCGTACCATCGGGCGGAGCCTGCGCGAGATCTTCCTCGGCTTCAAGGAGGCCTTCGCGTCGGTTCCCTTCCGCCGGCTGTGCGTCGCCACCTTCTTCATCTTCAACGCCTTCAACACCATCGCCGCGTTCTCCTTCTTCATCGTGGTCCACTACCTGTTCCGGGGCGATGCCGAGGCCGCGGGCATCTGGCCGACCCTGTTCGGCAGCCTGGGGGCGCTGGTCACCACCTTCGTGGTGATCCCGACCGTGGCCTGGATATCGCGGAGGATCGGCAAGAAGAACGCCTTCCTGCTGTCCCAGGGGATCTCGATCCTCGGCTACATCATGCTCTGGTTCCTCTTCATCCCGGGCAAGCCCTACATGTTCGTCTTCGCCCTGCCGTTCTTCTCGTTCGGCATCGGCAGCCTGTTCACCCTGATGATGTCCATGACCTCCGACGTGATCGATCTCGACGAGTTGAGCACCGGTAAGCGCCGGGAGGGGATCTTCGGGGCGATCTACTGGTGGATGGTCAAGTTCGGGTTCGCCATCGCCGGCGGGCTGAGCGGCGTGATCCTGTCCGCCGTGGGGTTCGATGCCTCGGCCGGAACCCAGACCGAGGAGACCCTGACCGGACTGCGGGCCTTCTACTCCGGCGTGCCGATCCTGGGGACGATGATCGCCATCCTGGTGATGCGGGGCTATGACGTCGACGAGAAGCGCGCGAACGAGGTCCGGGCCGAGCTGGAGATGCGCAAGGCGGACGCCGAGGCCACGACGCCTTCGGCTTACGGGTCGGGGGAGTCCAGGGCGGCCGCTCTCGACGAGCTGCCCGTCGACCGCTCGGTCGTGACCGATTTCGCGGGTCTCGGCGAGGAGGAGGTCCGGGCCCTGTTCGCGCAGTCGCTGAGCGGGCAGGTGCACGGCATGTGCTTCAGCCCCTACCGAGAAGGGCAGACGATCGGCGACCGGCTCACCGAACAGCAGATCCGGCAGCGCATGGAGGTCATCGCGCCCTACACCCGATGGGTGCGGTCGTTCTCCTGCACCGACGGGAACGAGCTGACCGCCGCGGTGGCTCGCGAAAACGGCCTCCGGATCATCGCCGGGGCCTGGATCGGCACGGATCGAGAGGCGAACGAACGCGAGATCGCGGCGCTGATCGAGGTGGCCAGGGCCGGTCACGTCGACATCGCCGCGGTCGGCAACGAGGTGCTGCTCCGGGGCGATCTGTCCA
>WJIQ01000225.1 GCA_014730255.1 bacterium
CGCTCACTTGACGAGCGTGATGGTGCGGGTCTCGGAGCGGTCGGGCGCCATCAGGCGCACGAAGTAGGTCCCCGAGCTGACGAGTTCTCCGGCGTCGTTGCGGCCGTGCCACGCGATGGCGTGGTCGCCCACCGGGAGCTGGCCGTCGACCAGCGACCGCACCAGGCGGCCGCGGACGTCGAACACGCCCAGGCGCACGCGCCCGGACTCCTCGATGCGGAACGCCAGGGTGGTCGAAGGATTGAACGGGTTCGGCGTGTTGGCGTGCAGCGTCGACCGCTCCGCGCCCGCGGACGAGTCGTCGAGGACGTCGTGGCCGGTCACGTCCACCGGCAACGGCCGGTTGCCGGCGTCGCGCGCGTCGATGCGGCCGGTGGTGATCCGGGGCGCACCGTCGCCCACGACCTCGAACGTGACCCGCGCGAGCGTGCCCTGGCCACGGATGCCGTGGTCGCGCACGCCGAGCAGTGCGGCGTCCACGACCCCGGGCGCCGCGGCGAGCACCAGGCCGGGACCGCCCTGGCGGTCGACGAGGTCGCCGGGCACCATGCCCACCGGGCGGACGGCATCCGGGTTCCACTTCAGCGGCACGCTGAGGCCCTGGATCCGCCCGTTGCCCCGCAGGATGATCTCGGCGACGAGGGTCGCCTCCGATCCGGCGGCCGGGGCGACCTTCACCAGGATCTCGTTCCGCGGCATCGGCTCGAGCCCGGGCGCCTCGATGCGGCCGACCAGCTCGTAGTTCGTGGCCAGGACGATCAGGTCCTCGAACTGGATCTGGTCGTCGGTCAGCGGCCGCGACCGGACCGCGAAATCGGTCGTCGGGCCCACGTCCAGCGCGTTCTCGTAGGCCGCGTCACCGTCGGACGTGCCGTAGGCCGCGCCGAGGGCGGAGATGTCGGCGACGTCGACGGCGTTGTCGCCCTCGGCCCCGGGCGTGTCGGGATCACGCACGTCGCCGAGGTGGTAGCTCAGGGTGCCGGACGTGAGATCACCGGCCGTGATCTCCGACGGGTTGCCGCAGGCATCGACGACCCGGATGGCGTACGTCCAGAAATCGCGGGCGCCGGGGTCGTCGGTGTAGACGGCATCGGTCGCCGGCAGCGTGGCGGCGAGCGTCCAGCCGTTGTCCGTGGTCACCGGAGGCGCCGGGGCCGCGCCGGTCCCGTCGTCGTACTCCGGATAGTCGCCGAAGCCCTTGCGCCAGATCTCCACGTAGTCCGCGTCGGCCTCCGTGGGCGCGGTCCAGGCCAGATCGATGAGCGTGGTGCCGTCGGCATCGTTGCCGGCGGTGACCTGCGTGGCCGCGAGGTCGGTCACCGGCGCGGGCGCGGCCCCGTCGTAGGAGACCTGGCCACTCGCCCCCGCCTCGCCGGGCAGCGGCATGTTGGCGCAGTCGCGCACCACGACCTCGGTGACGGCGATCGTGCCGGACACGCTGCCGGTCTGGCCGGGCGCGCGGGTCACCGCGATGGTGAACACGTCGCCACCGAGGTCCGGGCCGCAGGGCGCCCCGAGCAGGGCGAGGTCGACGGTGTACTGGCCGCCGCCGAGGTCCAGCCGCTGCACCTCGAGGTTGCTGTAGCCCTCGAACAGGGCGCCGGCGCCGGAGGCAACGGTGATGTCGACGGCCGGGTCGCCGGTGCAGAGGGCGATCTCCGGGCTCAGCTCGAAGGTCACGCTCAGACCGCGCAGGGGCTCGGTGCTGGTGCGGTCGAAGGTGACCACGGCCTCGCCGCAGGGGTCGGCATCGGACAGGCAATCGTCCGGTCCGGCGACCGAGACCTCGTCGGCGACGACGGTCGCGGCCGTGGCGAGGATGGCCGTCACGAGAGCCGGGATCAGGACCCCGGAGAGGCGACGCCGCGGCGGCGTCATGGTCGGGCGAGAATGGCTTGCTTGCATCGGAACCCTCCTGGAACGTGTCCATCGTTGGCTGACGGTGGCTGGCGTCATTGGCGCGAGAAGCCTAGCGAGGCCGCGCGCGGGCGCGATAGAACAAAGCGGACATTCTTCGTCTGTTTACTGTTCACTCCTCTCGGAACCCCTGGAGGAGGACCTCCGGACCGTGTCCGTCAACGGGGCGGATTCAGCTCGCGATCGAGGATCTGGCCCGCGGCCAGATAGGCGGTCGGGCTGACCCCGGCGAAGCGCCGGAAATCGCGCCCGAGGTGGGACTGGTCGGCGTAGCCGTAGCGGTGGACGAGGTCGAGCCAGTCGACGTCGGGCCGCGCGTGCAGGCCGACGACGACGTGGTTGAACCGGGTCACCGCGGCGAAGGACTTCGGCGGCAGGCCGACCGCCTCGAGGAAGTGTCGCCGCAGAGTCCGCGGCGTGACCGCGAGCTCGGAGGCGAGGGCGTCGACCCCGGTGGTGCCGGCCGCCTCGACGATCCGCGCCGTCCCCCGCCGCGCGACGTCGAGGGCCGGTGGCCGGCGCCTGCGGCCGGACAGGATCCGCAGCAGAACCTCGTCGGCGATGGCGCAGCGGCTCGCGAAATCCGGCGCCTCGCGCAGGCTGTCCGCGAGCTCGCGCAGACCGGCCGCCTCCCGCGGCGCGACGGTGTCGAGCTCGGCGTAGGCATCGGTGATCTCGTGCGCCGGCACCCCCAGCAGCCCCAGCAGTCCGGTCGGCTGCAGCAGGACGAGGAACCCCTGGTGACCACACGAGAATCGGTTGCGTGCCAGCGTTGTGAACTGGCCGTGCACGATCGCGCCGGGGATCGACGCCAGCGGTGCCGATCCGAGCGCCGCCTCGTACCGGCCATCGAGGGTGAAGACCAGCGCCGGGCGCCCGGACGGCACGGCACTGACGACGTGGGCGTCGTCACCCACGGTGGAGGACTGGTGATACATGACGACGTGCGGCCGCAGGGCCGGCGCCGGCGCAGTGGCGAGGAAGCGAAGCACGGCAAACCCCCCGGAAGCTCGGGCGACGCCGCCGGTGCCGGCGTGGACCCGCCGGCGCGGCGGCCGCATCGCACGGGCGATGCGAAGCTCTCGGGGGTTGACGCGTCGAACGGCCCCGGTTCCTGCAACGGAGAATCCCGGGACCGGGAATCGGCGGCCGGCTAGTCGGTCGACCGCCAGACGCGGTCGTACACCAGCATGCCCAGGTAGCCGACGAGCAGCATGCCGCCGAGCACGAGCCAGATGTAGTGCGGGTTGCCGTCGGCGATGAACTTGCCGTACAGCGGGTTGATGGTCACCCCGCTCAGACCCGCGCCGATGGCCACGGGGATGCGCAGGAGACCACCGCCGAGGCCGGTCTTCTCCGGCGGCAGCAAGCCGATCAGGTACTGCTCCATGCGCGGCATGCAGGCCATCTCGCCGATGGCGAAGAGGATCGTGCCGGCGAACATCAGCCAGGGGAAGTTGCCGGTGCTCGCCCAGAGACCCACGCAGCCGAGCAGCATGATCACGATGCCGACCGAGATCACCGGGATCGAGCGGGCCTTCTCGCTCAGGCGCGTCACCAGCAGCTGGAAGATCATCACGTAGAGCGCCGTGTGGGCGAGGGTCTCGCCGGCGATACGCTTGTCCTCGGTCGAGAACAGGTCGACCAGCGCCGCCGGCAGCACCTTCGTGAAATCGAGGTAGAGCTGATCGGTGGCCACGAAGCGGTCGACGTACATCGGGCAGAGGTTGAAGAACGACCAGAACGGGATCTCGATGAAGACGCCGAACAGCAGGATGAAGACCATCAGCTTGCCCTGCTTCAGGAACGGCACGATCTCGAGCACGTCCTTGGCCAGCGAGGGCCGCTTGCCCGCGACCTTCACCGGTTCGATCGGGTTGCGGTAGAAGATCGCCGTGACCACGATCATGGCCACCACGGCCAGCGACGCCGAGTAGAACGAGTAGTTCCAGTTCACCGTCCGCAGCGCGCCGGCGATCATCGGGCCGAAGAACGCGCCCACGTTGACCATCAGGTAGAAGATGCCGAAGCCCAGCGTGCGGTTGGTCTCGTCGGTGGTCAGCCGGACCGTGCCGGCGATCAGCGGCTTGAACAGCCCCGCCGCCACGGCGATCAGCACCATCACCGCCAGCACCAGCGTGAAGTCCCGGGTCAATGACAGCAGGAAGAACCCCGGCAGGTAGAGCACGTACGACCAGATCAGCATCTTCTTGAAGCCGTACCGGTCGGCGAGCACGCCCGAGACCAGCGGCACGCTGTAGCTGAGGAACAGGAAGATGCTCTGCACCACCCCGAGCCGGCTCTCGCTCCAGCCCAGACCGCCCTCCACGTAGGCCTTGGTGGCGTAGATCTGGAAGCCCATGTACAGGCCGTAGTAGGCGAATCGCTCGAGGATCTCGATGATGTTGCCGACCCAGAAGACGCGGGGAAACGCGGAGCGGGACATGTGGATCTCACCTCGGTCGCTCGGGGAATGGACGACGACCGGTTCACGCTAAGGGACGCATCAGCCGAGTGCAAGGAGTTCCCCGGCCCGGGGTGGTCGCCGCCCCGGCCGGCGGCCAGGGGCACACTGGCCGGGGCGGAAACGCCGCGGGACCCGGAGCCGTCGCCCCGGGTCCCGCACGGTGATCGTTCCGTGGCCTGGATCCGCCCTACTGGAACAGCCCCTTGACCGTGGACCAGCTCTGCGGCTCGGTGGCCACCGTCTCGCAGTTCCCGTCGGGGTTGTCGTCCCAGTTGTGGGTCTGGGTGATCTCGGCCGGCGAATCGACCGTGATCGTGAGCATGCGGTTGCCCTGGATCGACTCCCAGGTCTCGCAGTCGTCCTTCTTGAACTTGTACTCGATGTCCAGCGGCACCGGCTGCCCCTCGGGGATCAGGATGCACGCCTGGTAGAGCGCAGGGCCGATCTCGTGCATCACCAAGCCATCGGTCCAGCTGCCGAGCGCGTCGAGGTTGCCGATCACGCACACGTTCCCGGTGTACTCGATGGTATCCATGCAGACCTGGAGGCAGACCTCCACCGGCGCGCCGAGCTCGTCACCCAGGCCGCAGCCCATGGGCAGGTTGTTCCAGCTGTCGGGCTCGAGCGAGACCATGGCCGTACCGTCGGTCGGCAGGGTGACCGGGCGGTCGCCGACGTCCTCCCAGGCCGTGCAGTCGTCCTTCTTGTACTTGTAGTTGAACGACGGGTTGCTGCCGGCGGGGAAGGTGACGGTGATCTCCCACAGATCGCCGTCGACCTGGGTCATGGGCACGCCGTCGGTCCATTCGCCGAGCACGTCGGCCGACCCGATCACGCAGGGCGCCCCGGTGAAGGGCTCGCCGCTCATGCACAGCGTGAACGTGACGTCGACGTCGACGGGCAGGGCGGGCACGATCTCGTAGCGTAGCGGCGGCGGGTTGCCCTGCTGGTCGCCCGTGATCTCGAAGTCCGTGCCGTCGGTGAGGTCGTGGAAGATCACGGTGACCTCGACGTAGCTGGCCCCCATCAGATCGTCCTGCGGGATGATGCCGACGTACTCGTCGTTGTTGCCGACGTCGGTGTTGTAGATCATCGGCAGGGTCTGCGGTCCGTTGCCGTCGATGTCGTAGACCAGGTCGGCGGTGATGTCGGCGCCCTGACCGGCCATGTCGGTGACGCCCTCCTTGTAGACCTGGGCGTAGACGGACTGCGAACCGTCGACGGGAACGATGGTGTGACCATCGTTGGGAAAGGCGTTGCCCGCCCAGCCGATCTCGGCGTGGGCGACGCCGACCGTCAGCATGGTGACGGCCACGAGCAATAGCAGATGGCGCATGGTATCCTCCCGGAGCAGGGGTGAGGTGGCCGGACGAGGCGGCGCCGAACGATGCGAACGCCGCCGCCAGGACACGATCCGTGGCGGCGGCCGAATTGTAGCGCAATCTGAAGTTTTTTTGAAGCCTATCCGTGTTTTTTTACGCCTGGCTGGTTGCTCAGGGTGCCATCGCGTGCCCGGCGTGCGTCGCCACGAGGTCCACCAGATAGCCTCCGAGCTCGGCCGAATCGAGGTACGGCCCGCGGACCGGATCGCGGTCGTCGGCCAGCTCGATCAGCCCATCGGCCCCCGGGCCACGGGCGAACAGCGGGACCAGCGCGTGGGTGTGCTTGCCGGTACGGAACTCCATCGCCGGCATCTCGCCCCGGGCGCTGGCCGTGACGGCGGGAATCGGACCGTCGCCATCGGGCGCGCAGAGGTGGCCGCACTCGTGGTCCGAGGTCACGATCAGCAGCGTCTGGTCCCAGAGCGCCTGCTCGTCGAGCCAGCCGATGACCGCCTCGACCGCGAGGTCGAAGTCGCGCTGCTCCTCGATCATGCGGCCCGCATGGGCGTCGTGGCTGGCCCAGTCGACCGCCCCGCCCTCGATCATCACGCCGAACCCGCCATCATGCCGCACCAGCACGTTCAGCGCCGCCCGCGACATCTCCGCGAGGGTCGGGATGCCGGCGGTCAGCGGCACGGCGAAGGCGTCCGCCCTCGCGTCGCCCCCGCGCTGCTCCTGGAGCGTCTCCCGCACCCGGGGCAGACCCAGCACCCGGGTGGGCGGCTGGCCCTCGCCGGCGAGGCGGACGAAAGCCTCGCGACTCTCGACGACGGTCCACGGGTCCGGACGGCCGTCCGCGTCGGCATCGGCGCCGAGCTCGCCGGCCATCAGCGCGCGCCAGGTCTCGTGGCCGCCGACCAGCCGGTAGTCGGGCGTGCGCACGCGCCGCCCGTCGTCGTCGAACAGCGGGTGACCGGGCCCCATGATGACGTCGATCGCACTCTCGGCGAGCATCTTGCGCGCGATCGCCGCGTACTCCTTGCGCGCGGGGTGGCTGATCGCGAATCCCGCCGGCGTGGCATGGGTGAACATGACCGACGAGACGACGCCCGTCGCGCGGCCGCTGGCCTCGAGGCGCTCGGTGATCGTGGTCAGGCGCTCGCCGTCGGGACCGACGCAGAGACGCTTGTTGTGCGTCTTGACGCCGGTGGTCAGGGCGGTGATCGAGGCGGCGGAGTCGGTGACGCGGTGGCCGAGCCACGCCTCGCTGGACCAGGCGAGCTCGGGATCGTAGTGGCCGCCCGCGGGAAAGGTGCTCAGGGCCGCCTGAACGGGGAACCGCCAGACGGCCTGGGCGTCCGCCCGGCCGGTGGCGTGGTAGCTGGCGGCGCGGAAATGGTCGTAGCCCGCCCCGTCGGCGATCATGAGGATCAGGTTGCGCGGGGCCTCGGCGGCGGCCGGCGAAGGACCGGCGATCAGCAGGGCGAGCAGGGTCGCGAGCAGGGCACGGGGCATGGTCTGGACCTCCAGACGTGGAACAGCGGCTCGACGGGCTGACGCGACAACCTAGAACCGTCGTGTTAACGATTCGTTTGGACCAGCGCCTCGATCGTCACCTGCAGGCCGATGAGCAGACCGAAGGTGCAGACGATCGCCGCCCCGGTCGGAACGTCCAGCCACCAGCTCGCCGCCGCGCCCAGGATCACCGCCGAGACCCCGATCACGAGCGCGAACCCCATCTGCCGCAGGCCGCCCGCGCACCCTCGTCGGCAGGCCATCACCGTGGGCACGACCAGCAGGGTGAACACCAGCAGCACGCCGGCGATCTGCACGCTGCTCGTGACCACGGTGCCCAGGATGGCGTAGAACAGGAAGTCCCAGCGGCGCAGCGTCAGGCCACGCGTCTGCGCCCGGTCGGGGTCGTCGCTGATCAGCACGAGCCGGGGGTGTGCCCAGACGAGCAGCACCCCCAGGCCCGCGTACAGGACCGCGGTCTTGAGCACCTCGGACCAGGTCACCCAGAGGATCGAGCCGACCAGCAGGTGGCGGATCTCCTCGCCTCCGTGCGGCACCTGCGTCAGCACCAGGATCATCGCGGCCGAGAACACGGCGTAGATGATCCCGATGTACGCCTCCTGAGGGACCTCCTGGCGCCGGCTGCGGGTCGAGGTGATCAGCAGCGCGCCGACGAACGTGGCGATCAGGCCCGCGAGCCAGGCCGTGGTCGACCCCACCTCCGCACCGAAGAACAGCGCGACGGCCACGCCGAAGGCGGCCACCTGGGCGAGCGCGATGTCGACGAAGATCACCCCGCGCCGGACCACGTGCCCACCGAGATAGCCGTGCATCACGACCAGTACGATCGCCGCCACCACGGGCGCGGCCATCATCGCCAGGAACTCGCTCATCGTCCGCTCGCTCCCTCGTTCAATCGTGGGCGCCGGCCACCAGCCGCCCGATGATCACGTCGAACATGGCCGCATAGCCCTCCGCCCCGTCGACCGATCCGACCGCCGCCGGCAGGACGACCAGCGTCGCGTCCATCCGCTCGGCCGCCTTGGCCGCCGCGTCCAGGTGATTCCAGGGCGCGGCGATCAGCTCGCGGACCCCGGCCGCCCGGGCCTGCCGGACGACCTGGTCGACGTGTCGCGGCGACGGCGCGATGCCCGGCCGGTGCTCGATGGCCCCCATGAGCTCGAGGCCGAGCCAGTCGGCGAGATACTCCCACTGCTTGGTGTACCGGATCAACGGCCGTTCGCGCACCGGCGCGGCCGAGGTCCGCCAGGCCTCGATGCGCGGCGTGAGCTCCCGGGCCAGTTCCCTGGCCCGCGCCCGGAACCGGTCGGCGGACCCCGGGCGCAGCTGCGCCATGCGGTCGGCCATGAGCCGGGCCACGCGCAGGCCGTTACGCGGGTCGAGCAGGTAGTGCGGGTTGCCGTAGGGATGGACGTCGCCCTCGGCCCGACTGACCTCGCCCTCGGGCACCTCGAGGACCGTCTCGAGAGCCTGGGCGCAGTCCAGATCGCCATGCTGACCGGGCCGGATCCGCGAATTGCGTGCCTTGTCCATCAGGACCGGCAACCAGCCCACCTCCAGTTCGAGCCCGTTGTAGCAGAGCAGGTCCGCCTTGCCGAGCTTGCGCGCCAACGAGGGCCGCGCGGGCAGGAAGTGAGGATCGTACTCGCCGGGGCAGAGGACGGTGACCTCGACCTCGGGACCGCCCACGCGCTCGGCGAGCCAGCCGAGGTCGGTGAGCGTGCAGACGACCTGCAGCCGATCGGCCGCGGCGGGCCCGGCCAGCAGGGCGACCAGGCCCGCGATCACGATGATGCGTCGCATGGGTCCGCCTCCTAGTAGCTGTGCGCCGGGTGCGACCCGATCGTGAAATTGGCCTGCAGGGAGATCAACCAGTCATCGGCGTCGCCCTGCTGGTCGTCGTAGTGCGCGGCCTCCAGGCGGAGGGCCGAGAACTCGCTGGGCGCCCAGGTGAGGTTGACCTTGCTCTCGAACACCTCGTCCCAGGCGAACAGATGGGCGTGCTCGTGAGCGTGCTCCTCCTCCTCGTGCTCGTGCTCGTCCTCGTGCATCTCGCGATCGAGGTCGAGGCCGCCCACGCCGACACCGAGCCACCAGCTGCGTGCGAACCGGTACTGCGCGAAGGCGTACCAGCCGAACGGATCGCCCTCGATGGTGTCGCTCGACGGCAGGATCACCTCGCCGGTCACGTTCAGCGCCGGCCCCTTGCTCCGGCTCGCCGAGACCCACTTGAAGGTGACGTCGGCGCCCAGCACGTCGAGGTCGGGGTAGAGCGCGTCATCGTGATCCTCGTGCGCATGCTCGCCGGCCAGGTAGCCGTGGGCCTGCGGACCGTGGAGCCAGGAGCCGCCGAGCTCCAGCGTCGACTCCGTGCCGAGGTCGACCAGGTGGGTCCAGCGCGCGCCGAAGGCGAGGTCGCGCGACTCCGCGTCGAAGATCTCCGCCTTGCCGTCGACCGCATACGCGGTGAGGTCGCTGTACCAGGGCAGCGGCAGATCGCGAGAGAGACGCGCCCCGATCTCGGTCAGCCCGTGATCGCCGAGGAAGGTCTTGACCGCCACCGGCGCGTCGACGAAAGGGAACTGGTGCGTGTGCAGCGGCACGTGCTTGCCGAAGGGCAGGTAGTCCTTGCCGACACGCAGGCCCAGACGATAGGGCAGGGCCGTGCCCTCGACGTAGGCGACCTCGACGTCGCCCACGTACCGGGTCCCGTGATCGTGACCGTCGGCCTCGGCTTCCGCCCCGTCCTCGGCATGGTCGTGCCCGTGCTCCGGATGCACCGCGAACACGAGGTTGGCCTTCCAGTAGGGGTCGACGATGCTGGTGAGCTGGACCTCGGCCTCCTGGATGCGGATGCCGTTGTACTCGTTGGCGGTGGCCTCGTCAGCCACCCGGCCGAGCAGCAGGGTGTTGACGCTGATGGCGGGGTTGCTGGCGCGCGAGACGCCGGTCGCGGTGGTGGACTGGGCGCACGCGGCGCCGGCGAGCATGGCGGTCACGGCCACGCCCACGAGGATGCGAACCGGATGCATGGTTGCCTCCTGCGGCAAGGGTCGTCTACGGTGCAGCGAACTAGCTAGTGGACCGTGGACGACGCGGGAGGCGCACGGCCGCAGGCCGTCGGAGCGGGCAGATCGCGCAGCGGCGCGGCCACCGACGCGACGATCACGCCGGCCGGCTCGGGCTGCGGAATCCGCAGGGGAAGCGCCCAGGCCGCGTGCCGGTGCTGCAGGTGCAGGCAGATCGGGCAGTCGACATCACCGCCGTGCGCGGCCGCGTCGGCATCGCAATGATGCACGACCGAGGCGTGCGCGCCGGCCACGAGCCCGGTGAGAGCCATGGCCATGGCGCCGCCGAGCAGCAGCCAGCGGGCGGTCCGGTCGAGATGGTCGGGGCGCGTCAGCATGGCCGACACACTATTGCAATTCATTGTCACCGCCAGCCGGCGAGGAGGACAGCCGTCATGAAGAGTCATCGCCAGGAACTCTGGTTCGAGATCCCGACCCGGCGGGAGTTCCGCAACATCACGCCCGAGGTCGAGGCGGCCCTGGCCGCCAGCGGCATCACCGAGGGCCTCTGCCTGGTCAACGCCATGCACATCACCGCCTCGGTGTTCATCAACGACGACGAGAGCGGGCTGCACCACGACTACGAGCGCTGGCTCGAGGAGCTGGCGCCCCACGCGCCCACCGATCGCTACCGCCACAACCTGACCGGCGAGGACAACGGCGACGCACACCTCAAGCGTCAGGTCATGGGCCGCGAGGTGGTGGTCGCCGTCACCGACGGCAAGCTGGATTTCGGGCCCTGGGAGCGGATCTTCTACGGCGAGTTCGACGGCCGCCGCAAGAAGCGCGTGCTGGTGAAGATCATCGGGGAGTAGCCGCGCCGGCGGGCTCGGCCTCCTCGTGACCGCGCACCAGGCGCAGCACGTCCTCGAGGACCATGTAGAGGCTCGGCACGATCACCAGGATGATCGCCGTGGCGAAGACGATCCCGAAGCCGAGCGAGATGGCCATCGGGATCAGGTACGTCGCCTGCCGCGAGGTCTCGAGGATGATCGGCGTCAGGCCGCCGAAGGTGGTCAGCGTGGTCAGCATGATCGGCCGGAAGCGCCGGATGCCGGCCTCGTGGATGGCGGCGAACGGGCTCAGGCGGCCCCGCTGCCGGTTGGCGTAGTCGACCATGATCAGCGAGTCGTTGACGACCACGCCCGCCAGCGCGATCACTCCCATCAGGCTGATCAACGAGAGGTCGAACCCGAGCAGGATGTGGCCGATCACCGCGCCGACGATGCCGAACGGGATGGCGATCATCACGATGAGCGGCTGCAGGTAGCTGCCGAAGGCCACGGCCAGCAGCGCGTAGACCACCAGCATGGCGAGCGCGAACCCGCCCCACAGCGCCTGCGTCGACTCGCGCATCTCCGCCTGGCTGCCCTGGAACGTCCAGGTCAGGCCCGGATGCTCGGCGCGCAGGGCGGGCAGTTCCTCGCGCTCGATCTCGCGCAGCACGCGCGTGATGGCGCTCTTGGGCTCGACGTCCATGCTGACGGTGACCACGCGCCGGCCGTCGCGCCGGTTGATCGAGGTGAACGCCTCGCCCCGCACCACGTC